>DATAZS010000553.1:0-3271 GCA_036271915.1 Polyangia bacterium | reverse complement strand
GGTGCATCCGCGAGCCCGATCCGGTCCCCGCTGACCTCGCGGCGTTCAAAGCCGCTGCTCACGCGTCACCGACGCGGATGACCTCGACCGCAGATCAGAGGGGCACTACGCCTGGGGCAAGGGACTAACGGCATATCGTCGCCGCCGCGCGCGGCGCGATCAACGTCGGCGCGCGTCCTCGAGCCTGGCGCGCAACGTCGGCGCGTCGTAGTGGCCGTCGTGCAGGACGCCGTTGAAGAAGAACGACGGCGTGCTGTGAACGCCGTTCGAGCGCCCGCTGCGAACGTCCGCCTCGACGCGGCTCTTCAACGCGGGCGTGCCGACGAGCGCGTTCAACGACGCGAGGTCGAGCCCCACGACCGCGGCGTCCGCCGCGAGATCGTCGCGCCCGAGGGCGGCGCGGTGGCTCATGAGGCGATCGTGCATCTCCCAGAATTTTCCCTGGGTCGACGCCGCCTCGACGAGCTCGGACAGCAGCTCGGCGTCGGGGTGCAGCTCTCGCAGCGGGAAGTGCCGAAACACGAACCGCGGCTGATCGTGGGGGCCGAAGCTCGCGAGCAGCGACGTGACGATCAGGTGGGCGCGGCGCGTGTGCGGGCACGCGTAGTCGCCGTACTCGACGATCACGATCGTCGCGTCGCGTGGACCGCGCGCGTGGTCGTCGGGGCGTTCGGCGAGCGACTCGGCCTGCGTCGTCATGGCGACAGTCTAGTCATGACGTCGGCCGTCGCGTGGCCCAACACGCGCGTGAAGGCGGCGTGTTGCAGCGGCGAGGATTGACCTGCACGGCCGAGTGAAGGACCGTGAGGACGAGGTGTCCCCCATGCTGCACCGCGAATTCGCGTTCGGAAGAGCCTTCGCCCTGTTGGCCATTGCAGTCGGCGTCGTTGCAGTCGTCGGCTGTTCAGGCGGCGGCGGCGGCAACGGTGGCTCGGCGGGAGCGAGCGTGGGCGCGGCAGGCGCGAGCGGCCCCGCGGGCAGCGCGGGTGCGTCCGGCGGCGCGGGCGCGGCGACGTCTGGCGGCGCGGGCAACGGCGACGCGGGCGCGGCACCGAGCGGCACGGCCGGCAGCGACAGCGGCGCGGCGGGCGCCGTGAGCGGCGCCGCTGGTGGCGCGGCCGGCGCCGTCGCGGCGGGCACCGGCTCGGACGGCGCCACGATGTCCACGACGGACGGCGGCGGCGCGGCGACGGCGGGCGCGAGCGGCCGTCCCTCGGGACCGAGCGCGGGCTGCAACCTCGACGCGCCGACCGATCCGATCGGCAAGGCCACGATGCACACCATGACGGTCACCGTCGCGCCGGCCTACGCGTCGAGCTACACGAACCGGAAGTACTTCACGACGCTGCCCATGAACTTCAACCCGAAGAACCCCTACCCCGTCGTGTTCTGGGGCCCGGGCTGCGGCGCGACTGGCTCCGAGGGCAGCTCGTTCACGACGGGCCACTTCCTCACGGACATCCTCTACGTGCAGCTGCTGTCGGTCACGGGGTGCTTTCAAGCCGGCAAGGAAGGCACGGCGGACTCACCCGACGGGCCGTACTTCGATCAGGTGTTGTCCGAGATCTCGGCGAAGTACTGCATCGACAAGGGCAAGCTCTACGCGGCGGGCACGAGCAGCGGCGCCTGGCTCTCGAACTATCTCGCGTGCGCGCGCGGCAACGTGCTGCGCGGCACGGCGGCCGACTCGGGCGGCCTGCAAGCGGCGCACGGCACCTGCACGGGCGGCGCCGCCGTCATGGAGATGCCCGGCGACTCGACGACGACGATCGAGAACGGCGTCGACATCGGCTCCGGCCCGGCGCGCGATCTCTTCATCAAGCTCAACGGGTGCTCGATGACGCCGACGACGATGTCCTTCGTCAAGGCCAACAACTGCCAGGTCTACGGCGGCTGCGACTCCCCCGTCGTGTGGTGCAACGTCGGGGGCGCCCACCAATCGGGCAACCAGGTCATCGCCGAATCGGCGTGGGCCTTCTGGAACACGCTCAAGTAGCAGCGACGAGGCGGAGCCGGACTCCGCCTCGCGGGCGCAGCGTCACGCTCGGGAACAAGGTGAGGTCGGTCTGCGGCGTCGCCGCGAAGCGAAACCGCTGCAGCGCTCGAGCGAGCACGAGCTTCGCCTCCATCATCGCGAAGCGACTCCCGATGCAGACGCGCGGACCGCCGCCGAACGGAAAATACGCGAACCGCGGGAGGCGCTGCGCGAGATCGCCGTCCCAGCGCTCGGGCGCGAAGGCCGTCGGATCGTCGAAGCTCTTCGGATCGCGGTGCAGCACCCACGGCGACATCACGAACTCCGCGCCCTTGGGAAAGTGATAGCCCCCGATCTCGACGTCGGTGAGCGCCTGGCGCGCCATCACCCACGCCGGCGGATAGAGGCGCATCGTCTCGAGCACGACGGTGTTGGTGTACGCGAGCTTCTCCAGATCGCCGAGGCTGGGTGGTCGGCCGCCGAGCACATGATCGAGCTCGGCCACGAGGCGCGCCTGGTGCCGGGGATGGGTCGCGAGCAGGTGCAGCGCATACGTGAGCGTGAGCGCCGTCGTCTCGTGACCCGCGAGGAACAGCGTCACCGCCTCGTCCCGCACCTGCGCGTCGGTCATGGCGCCGCCGTCCTCGTCGCGCGCACGAATGAGCAGCGACAGCAGATCGTCCCTGTCGCCGCCCTGCTTCCGGCGCGCGTCGATGATGGCGAGGATCACCTCGTCGACCTTGCGCGCGGACTTGCGAAACTGTCGGTTCGCCGCCGTCGGCACCCACGCGGGCGGCTGGAAGCGCGCCGCGAGGCCCAAGATGCGCCCGAACTCCTCCATGAGCTCCGAGATGATGCGTCCGAGGTGGTGCGCGTCGGCTGAAACGTCGGCGCCGAACAGCGCCTCGGCCACGATGTTCATGGTGACGCCCATCATGTCCTCGTGCACGTCGCGCACCTGGCCCGCTTGCCACGTCGCCGCGGCCTTGTCGATCGCGCCGACCATGACGTCGGCGTACGCCTGCAGCTGGCGGTGGTGAAACGCAGGCTGCAGCAGCCGGCGCTGCCGCCGCCACGAGTCGCCTTCGTTGACGAGCAGGCCGTTCCCGACGACGCGCGAGAGCAGCCGGCTGGTTCGATCCTTGCGAAAGCGGTCGGCCTTCTTGACGAGGATCTCTTCGATGCACGCCGGATCCGCGACGAAGTAGAGCTGCAGCGGCAACCGCGTGCGCACGAACGGGCCGTAGACGCGGTGAATGAACGAGAGGCCCTCGAGGACGCTCGCGCGACAGGTGG
>DATAZS010000552.1:0-2009 GCA_036271915.1 Polyangia bacterium | reverse complement strand
CGTCCCGAAGACGAAGATCGAAGACCTGATCCAAAAGGCGCTGTAAAGCGTCGCGCGCCCGCGGCATTTCGTCGCAGGGCGTCGATTTTCTTGCCGGGCGGGTCGCGCGTCGTCGACGATGCGCGCATGACTCCCCTTCGTCGCACCGTCTCGTCAGTCCTCGCGCTCGCGTTGTCCTGGTCGTCGCTCGCCTTCGCGGCGCCCGCGGTCGTCAAGCGCGCGACCGAAGCGCGCTCGGCGCCGTTCGAGGTCGCGCCCGTCCTGAGCGCGCTCGTGAGCGGCGCGAAGCTCTCGGCCGATCGCACCGCCGACAACGGCTGGCGCCGCGTCGCGCTGCCAGACGGGCGATTCGCCTTCGTGCGCGACAGTGACGTCGAGGTCGATCTGTCGAGCCCCGAGTCCACGCCGCCCGTCCCCTCGCCGGCAGCAGCCGCGCCGGCGACGACGCGCGCGCCCGAGATTGTGCAGCCGCTGTCGAAGCCCGCCGCGGGCGGCGCGCCGACCTACGTCACGAGCCTCGACCAGCTCGCCGAGGTCACGCAGGCGGATCCGGTCGTGTCGGCCCGCGCGAACGACCTCGCGAACCGGCGCCTGCTGTCGACGGGCGCGATCACGGTGGGCGTGGTCGGCGGCGCCTTGTTGCACGTGCTCGCCGAGTCGGCCCTGCGCACGACGTCGTGCGCTGACGACGGCTTCGGCGACAAAGTCTGCACGCACGCGAACAACCGCACCGTCGACCTGATCGGGATCTCGATGATCGTCGTGGGACCGATGCTCGGCTGGTTGCTCCGTCCCACGCACGACGACGAGACCGAGATCGTCAATCAGTGGAACGCGCGACACCCGCTGCATCCCATGCTCGACGGCGCCGCCATCACGGCGCCGTAGCGGCGCTAGAACACGGGCGTGCACGCGGCGCACGTGCCGCCGCCGCCGCACACGCCGCTCGTGCAACTGGCCGGGTCTCCGTCGCAGGGAGCCCCGACGGGCTGGCCCGAAACGCAGACGCCGGCCCCACCGCTCAACGTGTGGATGCAGGCGCCTTCGAAGCAGTAGTCGTCCCGCCCGCACGGCTGCCCCGCGCCCCCCGCGGCGACGCATCGGTCCGAGCGCGGATCGCAAGCCGCGAACAAGGCGCATCCCGTGGGCGCTTGCCCACACGCGACCCCGACGGCGAGGCGGGGAATGCACACGCCCGATCCCCCGACGTCGCAGAAGTCCTCGAAGTCCCCCGTCGCGCAATCGGAGTCAGCCTGGCAGGCATCGCCGGCGGTCACCGGAAGACAGCTCGAAGACCCTTCCAGCGTCTGACACGACAACCCCACGTCGCACGCGGCGCTCGACACGCAGGGGGCGCCCTCTTCCCCCGTGTCTGGAGCGCAGACAGCCTCGGTCGGCGAGCAGGTGAGGCCGGAGGCGCACCCGAAGGTGCACGCGTCTCCGAGGGCTCCCGGCGGCGTGCAGACGGGCGTGCTGCACGTGAGGTCGGGCCTCAGGCAGCTCGACACGGGGCCGCACTCTGCCGAGCTGCCGCACGGCGCGCCGTCGGGGATCCGACCCGCGATCACTTCGTTGACGCAAGACGGAGTGTCCAACTGACAGCTCGCCGTGAACGCCACCTGAACCTGCGCGAGGCAAGCGCTGGCGCTGCCGGCGTTGAAGGCGAGCTTCTTCGCGGCGTAGGAGTCGTCGAGCGGCGTGCAGACGCCCGAGACGTAGGCCGCCCACTCATGAGCGGGCGGCGCGCCGAAGCAACGTGTCGCCGCCTTGTCGTACTCGCCCTCGAACGCGAGGCAAAACAGGGACGGCGTCGCGAACGATGGAGCGCCGGCCGTGCCTGAGGCGCCGGCTGTTCCCGAGACGCCGGCCGTGCCCGACGCGCCAGCCGTACCGGCGACGCCGGCCGTGCTGCTCGCGCCGGCGCTGCCCGAGATGCCGGCTCCGCCGCTCACCCCCGCGACGCCGTCGACAGCGTCGTCGAGCGCGCTGCGACCGCACGCGACGGACAA
>DATAZS010000551.1:0-16677 GCA_036271915.1 Polyangia bacterium | reverse complement strand
GACGGGCAGAGCTTCGCGATCGCGGGCCTGCTCTCCGACCAGGTCCGCTCGCAGATCAACAAGATCCCGCTCCTCGGCGACATCCCGATCCTGGGCGCGCTCTTCCGGTCGACGAGCTACCGGCGTGACGAGTCGGAGCTCATCGTCGTCATCACTGCACGGCTCACGAAGCCCGTCGCACCGCACGAGCTGCCGCCGCTGCCGACCGACGACGAGCTCAACGACCCGAACGACTTCGAGCTGTTCCTGCTCGGCAGCGAGGGCACGGGGAAGCCGCCCAAGGATGACAACAAGGCCGACAAGGACCACGCCTCGGCGGAAGCCGGGCGCGCCTTCGCGGGCCGTGGTCCGAGCAGCGAGGTCGGTTTCATTCGTTAGCGACAGGGCAGACAGCAGCGTTTAGAAGAAGACCATCATGCAGAAACCCACAGTCCTCCTCCTCGGCGGCACCGACGCGCTCGAGGCCGACCTCAAGATGGCGCTGCGGGACGTCTGCACGATCATGCCGCTCAACGTTCCGGCGGAGCTCATCGCCGACGAGTATCGTCGCCTCAACCCGGGCGCCGCGATCGTCGTCGTGAGCGCGCAGACGCCTCAGCGGTTCGGGCTCATCTACAACATCGTCGCCGCGGGCGGCGTCGTCATCGTCATCTCGCCCACGAAGGATCCGGAGCTCATCCTGCGCGCCATGCGCGCGGGCGCGCGTGAGTTCGTGCTCGAGAGCGACCACGAGGAGCTCAAGCTCGCCGTGCGCTCGCAGGCCCAGGTCACGGAGCAGCAGCAGGACGGCAACGGCTCGGTCATCACGATCTTCGGCGCCAAGGGCGGCGTGGGCTGCACGACGATCGCCTCGAACCTCGCGGGCGCGCTGCAGGTCGCGGGCGCGCGCGTCTGCATCATCGATCTCGACTTCCACCTGGGCGATGTCCTGTCGTTCATGGACGTCGCCGGCAACTACTCGATCACCGACGTGCTCCAGAACATGGGCCGCCTCGATCGAGAGCTGCTCGAGAACTCGATGATGCGGCACCCGACGGGCGTCAACGTGCTCGCGCAGAGCGGGAAGATGGAGGAGGCGGAGCACATCAAGGGCTCCGACATCGGCAACCTCCTGACGTTCCTGCGCAAGCACTACAACTACGTCCTGCTCGACGGCGTGAAGGGCTTCGACGAGATCTCGCTCGCGGCGCTCGACGGGAGCCAGCACGTGCTCATGATCCTGACGCAAGACGTTCCCGCCGTGCGCAACGGCCAGCGCTGCCTCGAGCTGTTCGGCCGGCTCGGCTACGACTCGAGCAAGGTCAAGCTCGTCCTCAACCGCTATCAGAAGTCTTCTAAGATCACGCTCGACGTCGTCGCCGACACGCTGAAGGTTCCCGTCGCGCACGCGATCGCCAACGACTTCGTTTCGGTCATCGACGCCATCAATCGTGGTCTGCTCCTGAAGGACGCCGCGCCGAGGGCGCGCCTCACGCAGGACATCCAGGGTCTCATCACGCTCGTCGCCGGCTCGCGCAAGGATCAGGCGCCGCGCAAGTCGTTCCTGGGCGGCTTGTTCGGCAAGAAGGCGGCTGATGGGACTTCGTGATCGCCTCAAGGCGCCGCCGCCGAGCGCAGTGACCCCCAACGTGCCGCGCGCGCCCGCGGCCGCGGACACGACGCTCTCGCAGACGGGGCAGTGGTCGGGGATCTCCGCCGACATCTACCAGGACCTCAAGCACGAGCTGCACCAGAAGCTCATCGAGAAGCTCGATCTGCGCACGATCGAGAAATTGCCGCGCGAGCAGCTGCGCGAGGAGCTGCGCAGCATCCTGTCGAACCTGCTGCAGGGCACGGAGCTGCCGCTCAACCGGCAGGAGCGCGAGCACATGGTCGAGGAGCTCCTCGACGAGGTCACGGGCCTGGGCCCGCTCGAGCCGCTGCTGCGCGATCAGGCGATCTCGGACATCCTCGTCAACAAGTTCGACATGATCTACGTCGAGAAGTTCGGCAAGCTCGAGCTCACGACGGTCCGTTTCCGCGACAACGAGCACCTCACGCAGATCATCAACCGCATCGTCTCGCGCGTCGGCCGGCGCGTCGACGACTCGTCGCCCATGGCGGACGCGCGCCTCGCCGACGGGTCGCGCGTCAACGCCATCATCGCGCCGCTCGCGCTCGACGGCTCCGTGCTGTCGATCAGGCGTTTCGGCGGCAAGCCGCTGCGCTTCAAGGACATGCTCGGCATCGGCAGCATCACGCCGGAGATGGTCGGGTTCCTGGGCGCGGCCGTCAAAGCCAAGTGCAACGTCCTCATCAGCGGCGGCACGGGCACCGGTAAGACGACGATGCTCAACGCGCTGTCGTCGTTCATCCCCGACGGCGAGCGGGTCATCACGATCGAGGACGCCGCCGAGCTCCAGCTGCAGCAGCGCCACGTCGTGCGCCTCGAGACGCGCCCGCCCAACATCGAGGGCCGCGGCGAAGTGCTCGCGCGCGACCTGGTCAAGAACGCCCTGCGTATGCGCCCCGATCGCATCGTCATCGGCGAGTGCCGCGGCGGCGAGATCCTCGACATGCTCCAGGCCATGAACACGGGCCACGAGGGTTCGATGACGACGGTGCACGCGAACACGGCGCGCGACGCGCTGTCGCGCATCGAGGCCATGGTGGGCATGGGCGGCGTCAACATGTCGGAGATCCTCGTTCGCCAGACGATCTCTCGCGCCATCAACCTCGTGGTTCAGCTCACGCGCGGCACCGACGGCAAGCGCCGCATCACGACGGTGGCTGAGATCACGGGCATGGAAGGCACCGTCATCACGCAGCAGGACATCTTCAAGTTCGAGCAGCGCGGGACGGACAAGGACGGCAAGATCATCGGCGAGTATCGCCCCACGGGCGTGCGGCCGAAGGTCATGGAGCGCATCGAACGCTACGGCATCGATCCGGCCGAAGTCGTGCGGTCCGTCGTCCAGGGGGCTTGAGGGCTCATGCGCGGCATCGTCATCGGCGTCGTGACGTTCGCGGCCGTGTTCGCGCTCGAGGCCGTCGTCTACACGCTGCGCTACTTCGGCGACCGCAAGGAGGACGAGCTCAAGCGCCGCCTGCAATCGCTGGGCAGCACCGAGGCCGTGAAGTTCGGCCTGCTGCGCGCGGGGCGCCTGTCGGCGTCGCCCGTGATCGACACGCTCCTGCGCGGGATCCCGATCTCGCAGCGGCTCGAGGACCTGCTCGAGCAGGCCGAGATGGGCATCACCGTCGCGCGCCTGCTGACCTACTGCGGAATCGCGGCGATCGTCCTGTACATGTTGGGCCTCGCGACGTCGGGCGGTCCGCTCATGTCGACCGTGCTGTTGCCGCTCGGGTTCCTCTTGCCCATCATGGTCGTGAGCTGGAAGCGCTCGCGGCGCAGCACGAAGCTCTCGGAGCAGCTCCCCGACGCGCTCGACATGATGGGCCGCTCGCTGCGCGCGGGCCACGCCCTCTCGAGCTCGTTCAAGATGGTCGCGAGCGAGCTGCCGCCGCCCATCAGCCTGGAGTTCGCGCGCGCGTTCGAGGAGCAGAACCTCGGCCTGCCGTTCGAGCGCGCCATCGCGCAGATGGTCAAGCGCTGCCCGACGAACCGCGACCTCAAGATCTTCGCGGTCTCCGTCATCGTGCAGAAGGAGACGGGCGGTAACCTCGTCGAGATCATCGAAAAGATCGCCGAGACCGTCCGCCAGCGCTATCGCTTCTTCGGCAAGCTCGACACGCTGACGGCCGAGGGCCGCATGTCGAGCTACATCCTGGGCGCGCTGCCGATCCTCACGGGCCTGTTCATCGGGTTCACGAACCCGCCCTACGTCATGCTGCTGTTCACGACGCACATGGGGAACATGATCTTCGGGTTCGCCGTCGTGAGCTGGATCATCGGGTTCGTCGTCATGCGCCGTATGGCGAAGGTGTCGATCTAGATGGACGCGCTGCTCTCGTCGCCGACCGTCGTCCTCGGCGTCGCCGCGCTCGCGGGCATGATCTTCGTGATCGCCATCGCGGCGGGCGCGCGCGCGATGCTGGCTGGGCGCAACGACGTCGTCGATCGCCTGGGCCGCGGCCGTGGCGATGACGATCGCGAGCTCTCAGGATCGCACACGGGCGCGTTCGTGGCGCCCACGCCGAAGGAAGAGCTGTCGAAGCGGCTCGTGCAGCTGCTGAAGCCGTTCTCGGCCCTCGCGCGCCCCACGAAGAGCGACGAGCTCTCGCGCGCGCGCCTCAACATGATCCGCGCGGGCCTCCGCGGCGAGAACTCGTTCGAGATCTTCATGGGGCTCAAGCTGTTCTTGGCTCCGCTGCTCACGATCGCGTTCCTCGAGTTCAACTCGAACCTCACGAACCCGATCGGGTTCCCGGTCGACGTCGTGCTCGCGATCTGGATCTGCGGCTTCGTCTTCTTCGTGCCCAACATCTGGCTCAACGGGAAGATCAAGGAGCGGCAGCAGGCGCTCGAGCGCGCGCTGCCCGACGCCATGGATCTGCTCGTGACGTGCGTCGAGGCGGGCCTCGGCCTCGACGCCGCCATCATGCGCGTGGCGCAGGAGCTCCAGCTCTCGTCCCCGCTGCTCGGTGACGAGCTCAACACGACCTTCCTCGAGGTGCAGGCGGGCGTGACGCGCGCCGATTCGTTCCGTCGGCTCGCCGAGCGCACGGGCGTCGAGGACCTTCGATCGCTGTCGGCCATGCTCATCCAGACCGACATCTTCGGCACGAGCGTCGCGCGTGCCCTCCGCATCCACTCGGAGGCGATGCGCATCAAGCGCATGCAGCACGCCGAGGAGAAGGCCGCCATGGTGTCGGTCAAGATGACGGTCCCGCTCGTGCTCTTCATCCTGCCGTCGCTCATCGCCGTCGTCATGGGCCCGGCGATCGTCATGATCACGCAGTCCTTCGGGGCGGCGGGGCCCTGAGATGCGCGCCGGCTCACTCACGAACCGCCTCGTCGTCGCGCTCTTGTGCGCGGGCGCGCTCGGCGCCTGCGCGACGCAGTCACGCTCAGGCACTGACACGTTCGCGGCGCGCGAGCAGCTCGCGCGCGAGCTCATGCGGCGCGGGGATTGGCAGCCCGCCTTCGCGTACGCGGACGGTCTCCACCGCGAGCGTCCGCGGGACACCGACGCGCTCGTGCTGCGCGGCACGATCTACCGCGAGCGCGCCATGTGGACGGAGAGCGAGGCCGACCTGCGCGAGGCCGTGCGCCTCGACGAGCGCTCGGCCGAGGCGCACGCCGCGCTCGGCATCCTGTTCGATCTGACGTTCCGCCCGCAGCTCGCCGAGGCGCAGCACCGCGCGGCCGTCAAGCTGGCGCCCGACTCGGCCGGCTACCTCAACAACCTCGGCTTCTCGCTCTTTCTGCGCGGCAAGCAGCGCGAGGCGCTCGACTTCTACGAGAAGGCCGCGAGCCTGGATCCGACGAACCGCCGCGTGCGCACCAACATGGGCTTCGCGTTCGCGGCCACGGGCGACCTGCGGCGCGCGTCGCACGAGTTCGACATGGGCGGTACGGAGGCCGAGTCCAAGAACAACCTCGGCTTCGCCTACGAGCGGCGTGGCGATCTGCCGCGCGCGTATGACCTCTACCTCGAGGCGACGAAGCTCGACCCGAAGTCGACGCACGCGCGCTCGAACCTGGTTCACGCCGCGCAGATCCTGGGACGCGAGGTGCCCGCCGCGGCGTTGCCGCCCCCCGTCCAGGTCGTCGTGCCGACGACGCCCGTCGCCGGCGCCGCGCCGCTCCCGCCAGTCTCCCCGCACCCCGACCTGCCACCTCCCGCAAAGGAACCGACCCCATGAACGCTCCTCACCTTCAGTCTCTCGTCGGGCGCTTCGGGTTCGTGCTGGGCATGGCGGTCCTCGTGCCGGCGTTGGGCGGCTGCTCGCGCGCGCACCTCACGGCGACGCACGGCCGCGCGTACCACGAGATCTTCGCCGCCCAGGACGCGAACCCCGCGCGCAAGGGTGGCAAGCCCATCTCCGGTCTCGACTCGCAGGAGGCCGCCATCATCGCGGGCAACTACCGCAAGGCGCTCTCGCCGAAGGCGGACGTCGGTCCGGGCGGCAACCAGCTGCTCATGGTGAATCCGAACCGGGGCGGCATCAACGACAGCGCCCAGCTCGCGCCGTCGGCGCCGTCGGGCATGTGAGCCCGCGGATTTGATCCCGGCGTCGAGGTCCGCGCCCCGTCGCATCTCGTTCGAAGCGGTCGTCGGCGTCCTCAGCGGCGCCGTCGCCGTCGGCCTCGCGTTTCACCTCGTGCGCGAGCTCGCCTCGCCGCGCGACATGGCGGCCACGGACTTCACTGTGTTTCGAACGGGGTGGTCGCTCATCCTGCACGGCCGCGTCGGCGAGCTGTACGACGGCGCCGCGCAGGGCACCGTTCAGCGCGCGCTGCTGAGCGCCGTGGGCAGCGACGGCTTTCAGAGCGGGACGATGGCCTTCCTGCACCCGCCCCACGCGGCGCTCGCGGGGTGTGCCTTCGGCGTGATCGCTGAGCGCTTCGGGACACCGATCGCGTTCTGGCTCTGGACGCTCGGCAGCCTCGCGCTGCTCGCCCAGCTCGTGCGCCTCGTGCGCGACGAGCTCGGCGGCGGCCCGAACGTCACGGCGCTCGTCGCCGTCACGCTCGCTGCCTTCTATCCCGTGCTCGAGACGCTGCAGCAAGGGCAGGTGTCGGCGCTGCTCGCGGTCGCCACGCTCGCGTGCGTCGTCGCCGTTCGACAGCGGCGCGCGTTCGCGGCCGCCTGCTGGCTGCTCGCCCTCAGCGTCAAGCCTCAGACGCTGCCCGTCGTCCTCATCGTGCTGGCGGCGCGGCGCGAGCGGCGCGTGCTCGGCTTCGCAATCGCGCTCGGCGCCGGCGTGGCGCTCGTGACGACGCTGTGTCTCGGCCCGCACGTTTGGTGGGACTACGTGACGCGCTTGCCGGCGCTCGAGCGGTTGTTCGGTGTCGGCACGCCGGACCACATGCCGACGGTGCGCGGCGTCCTGACGCGGCTCCTCGGCGCCCCACATCGCGAAGCGATCGACGCGGTCACGCTCGCGGCGTGGCTCGGCGCCATGTTCGCCGCGGGGATCGTCGCCGTGCGCGGGCGGCACGATCCGGACGCGCGCGCCTCCTTTGCCTTCGCGCTCGCCGTGGGGGCGCTCGCGAGCCCGCACCTCTTCCCGCAGGACGTGCTGCTCTGGGCGGCGCCCGTCGGCCTCGTGCTCGCGCTCTCGCGCGACGAGTCCGTCGAGGTGTGGCGCCAGCGGGCGCGCGTCGTGCTCGTGTGGCCGCTCTGGTTCGTGCTCGCGCGCGCACTCGACATCCGCGATACGCCGCAGCCCCGGCTGCCCTTTGATCTCACGATCGTTCCTCTCGCGCTCGTGATGGTGTGGGCGGTTCGCGCGGCGATCGGAAGGCGCGCGGCCGCCTCATGAGCGACGAGGGCGGCGGACGGACGCGCTACGCCGCCCTCACGCGGCGGCAGGCCGCGGGCGTCGTCGCGCTCACTCTCGCTGTCGCGGGCTGGCTGCTCGTGAGCGTCTCGTCGCGCGCGCCGACTCCCGCGATTGCGATGGGCGCGCCGGGCCACTCAGATGCGGCGTTCTACGCCGAGATCGTCGGGCGCGTGCGCGCGGGCGAGGGCTACTACGACGTCGTCGGCCCCGCGCTGCGACGTTGGGGCTACGCCGTGCGGCCTGTCTTCAACTGGCGGCAGCCGACGTATGCGTGGCTGCTCGCGGCGCTGCCGAGTCCGCTCGTGGGCAACGCGCTGCTCGCGCTCGTCGGGCTCGCCGTCGTGTGGGCAGCGCGCCGCTCGGTCCTCGCGTCACCGCTGCGCGCGCGCGCGACGCTCGCGACGGTGCTCTTCGTCGTGACGATGTCCGGCTGCTTCGTGCGCGAGCTCGTCTTCATGCAGGAGTCGTGGGCGGCCGCGTTCATCGCGCTGTCGGTCTGCCTGTTCGCGCTCGAGCGCTGGCGCGGCGCCGTGTGCGCGGGGCTGGCCGCGCTCGCCTTCCGCGAGCTCGCGCTCTTGCCCGTCGGCGTCGCGCTGCTGCTCGCCGCACGCCGCCGCCGCTGGCCCGAGGTCGCGGCCTGGGTCGCGGGCCTCGGCGTCTACGCGCTCCTCATGAGCTGGCACTGCGCCACCGTGCTGCGCCACACGCGGCCCGACGATCTCGCGCGCGGGTGGATGGCGCTCGGCGGCGGCCGGTTCCTCGTCGCGACGTGCAAGTGGAACACGCTCTTCATCGCGCTCCCCGACTGGGCCGTCGCGCTCGCGCTCCCGCTCGTCTTGCTCGGCGTCGCGGGCTGGTGCGGCGAGGCCGGCGCGCGCATCGCCCTCATCGTTTTCGGCTACATGGCGGCGTTCATCGTCGTGGGGAATCCCTGCAACGACTACTGGGGGCTCATCGACGCGCCCCTCCTCACCTTCGGGATCATCGCGGCGCCGGACTCGGTGCGGGAGCTGGCGCGGGCGCTGCGCGCTTAGCGTCGGGCGCCGCGAGCACGGCCCAGTCGTCGTCGGCGTACGTGGTGCGCCAGCCGTCGGCGGCGAGCGGCGCGCGCGTCGTCGATTCCTTGGGCAAGAGCGCGCACCGCAGCCCCCAGCGCGCGATGAGCGGCAGCGGCTTGGCGTCTCGGCTCGCGAGGCCGGCCTCCATGACGAACTCGTGAGGGTAAGGATCCTGGCGGCTGTCGATGAAGACGGGACGCTCGGGCACGAACCAGATGAGGAGGCCGCCCTCGTTGTAGCGGTTGTACAGCGGCCCCTGACAGGCGCGCACGGCGGTGATCGCCTCGGGCGCGAAGGGCCGCCAGCCGAGCATCGGCAGGCTCGTCGCCCACGCGAAGGCGACGACAGCAGCGCCCCCGATCGCGAGGAGCGCGAGGAGCGCGGCGTTGACGCGCGGGTGCTCGACGTCGGTGGCGTCGGGCGCGCGGCCCAGCCGGAAGGTCGGCCCGAGGAGGCGGCTCGCCGCCGGCATCGCGAGCAGCAGGAAGGGGGGGACGTTGCGCACGGCGCGCACGGCGAGCGGCAACACGACGACGGCGGCGGCGACGATCACGACGTCGGACCACGCGTGCAGCGAGCGCCAGCGCCGCCACAGCAGGAAGACGAACGCCGGCGCGAGCGCCCAGAAGGCGATCTCGACGGGGCCCACCATCGCGTAGACGGGCAGCCACTCGGCGATCATCGTCGCGTGCGAGTGCCGCATCGACTCGAGGATGAACGGCCACAGGCGCGGGCCGAGCGGCGTCACGGCCGTCGCCGCGGCGCAGATCGGCGTGAGCACGGCCAACGTCCACGCGCGTCGGCGATCGACCGGATCGCCCGAACGTGCGCGCCACGCGGCGACCGCCGCCGACGCGGCGAGCACGGCGCCTCCGAGCGCGACGGCGCCGTGCACATTGGCCCACAGGACGAAAAGAAGCGGCAGCCAGCGATAGCGCTCCCTCGCGAGCAGCGTCACGAGCAGCGCGAGCAGCGCGAGGCTCACGATCTGCGGCCGCAGCGCCCATACACACGCGCCGATCGGAATCCCGAGCACGAGCAGCGCGAAGCGCGTCGTGGCCGCGCCCACCATGAGCCGGTCGACGAGCGCGAAGGCCACGACGATGATGAGCGCCGCGACGCCCGTGAGCAGCGGCATCCCTCCCGCATGATAGAGGGCGTAAGAAAACGCCTGCCACAGCCATTCGTGGTTCGGCCAGAACCGCCCCGCGGCCGTCAGCGAGTAGTGCTCGACGAGCGGCACGCGGTGCGAGATCCAAATGTCCTGGCCCGCGCGCAGGTGCCAGTAGGTGTCCGACTGCGCGGGCATGAGGCACGCCGTGAGCCCGACGGCGGTGAAGAGCAGGCCGATCATGAGGCGTTCGAACGAGATCCCCTTCATGACGACGGTCCGATCGGAGCGGCGCCACCGAGCTCCGCGCGACGCAGGCTCACGCCGAGCAAAACGAGCAGCGCGGCCGCGTGGATCGACAGCGCGAGCCCGCGCGCGGGCGAGACGGGCAGGGGACCCGCGAGCGCCGCGAGCGTCTCGCGCGGCACCGTGAGCGCGACGAGCACGGCCGCGAGCGCGGGCGCCTCGGCGACGAGCGCGAGCCCGACGAGCGCGATGATCACGGTGTGCGTCCAACCGAGCGGGTTCAAGAGCACGGTGAGCACCGTCCACGCGGCGAAGAGGCGGCGATCGTCCCGCGGCGACGGCGGAGCGGCGCGCGTCGCGATGATTGTCGCGCCGACGAGCATTGCGGCGAGCACGAGCGTGAGCGTCTGCGCGAGCGCCGGGGCATCGACGAGCGGCCGGCAGAACGCGCTCGTCGTTAACAGCCGGGCGACGGCGCCGTTGAGCGATGCCGTGCTCGCGATCCAGGTTTGCCACGCGAGGACGTTGGGCCGCGCCTGCGCGAACCACGCGCGCCACGGCACGATCCCGAAGCGCGCCACCGTGAGCGCGACGAGCGCCCCGATCGTCGCGAGCATGGCCCACGCGGCGCGCCGCCATCGCAGCCACAAGTAGCCCAGCAAGATGAGCGGCGTCGCCTTCATCGCCGCCGCGAGGCCGAGCCAGATCCCGGCGGCGCGCGCCTGTCCCCGCTCGAGGGCCAGCCAGGCGGCGGCGATGAGCGTCGCGAGGAGGATCGACCACTGCCCTTTGGCGAGATCGTGCAGCACGGGCGGCCACAGCGCGAGCAGCGCGAACGCGACGAGCGCGACGGCCGGCGATCGAGCGGGCGCCGCGATCCGGGTCAGCATGACCGCGAGCGCACCGAGCGCGACCAGCGTGAGACACAGCCACGCGAGCGCCGCCGCGTGGAAGCCGAGCGCCGCGAACGGCAGCAGCGCCAACAGCGCCGTGGGCGGGTGCGCGTAGTAGGGGGCGTCGAGGAGCACGACGGCGGGCACGCCGAGCGCGGCGGCGTAGTCATTGTCGACCGCGTCGTGCCCACGCACGTGCGCCTGGACCGAGACATAGTCGCGCGCGAAGTCCGTGGGCGCGGGCGCGCCCGCGATCGCCTCCGTGAGCGGCGTCGCGCCCGCAGAGATCCACGCCGCCGTGAGCGCGACGATCGTGACGGCCCGGCGGACACCTGGCCTCAACGCGCGCGTGGCCTCGGGCACCATCCTATTCTGCCGCAACCGGGTTTCACCGGGCCCGCTATTCTAGAAGCGCTGGCTCACGTATAATCGAAAACACTCTGTCTGCTGATCTCGGTGTCGGTGTCGCTCTGCCCTCCGTCGTCGGCGCTCCGGCCGTGGCGGCGGCCGCGCCCAAGCCGTCGGCGCCAGCGATCCTGGGACGGGCTTGGGACTTTCTGTTTCTCGGTCCAGGCGCGACCCTCTTCGTGTCGGCGATCTACATCGCCGCCGTCGTGCTGGGGCGCCCTGCGACGTCGATGACGCTCGTCGCGACGCTGTCGCTGCTCGTTCTCGGGCCGCACTACGCGGCGACGTACCGTCGGGCCTACGGCTCGCTCGACGTTCTTCGCGCGCACCCGGCCGTGACCATGGTGGCTCCTGTCTTTCTCGTGGCGGCCGCCGTGCTCGCGGTGCGCTCGCCCACGGGGTTCGGGCCATTCTACTTCTTGGGCTACGTCGCGTGGTCCGGCTATCACTACTCGGGGCAGTCGCTCGGCATCACGATGCTGTATCCATTGCGCCAGCGTGCGCGCCTCGATGCGCGCGAGAAGCGGCTGCTCGCCGCGCCACTTTACACGTCGTGGCTCGTGTCGCTCATCGGGCTCGCGCACGCCGAGTCGGGCGCGCGCAACCCGGCCTACGCCATCGTGCGCGCGCGCTTCGCGCCCGTGAACTTGCCCACGCCCGCGCTCTTCGCGCTGCTCATCCCACTGCTGCTGAGCTTCGGCTGCGTCGCCGTCGTCGCGCGCGAGCGTCGCCGTCGCGGCGCGCCGCTGCCCGCCGCGTGCTACGGCGTCATCGCCGCGCAGGTGAGCTGGTTCGGGTTCGGCCTGTTCTTCCCGTTCTTCAACATCGCGCTCGTCCCCATCTTTCACTCGCTGCAGTACCTCGCGCTCACGGGGTGGCACTTCACGCGGGGCGCGCGCGCGCCCGGCCTCGTGTCGTTCGGCGCCTACGTCCTCGTCGTCATGGCGCTCGGGCTCGTCATCAGTCCCGGCCTGCTCGCGATCTTCGCGCCGTCGGACGCGACGAGCACGCTCGGACCGACGGTGGCGGCGGCCGTCATCAGCGCCATCAACCTGCACCACTTCCTCATGGACGGCCGCATCTGGCGCATGCGGGAGCGCCGGGTCGCCGAAGCTTTCACGGGATGAGCCGCGCGCGCGGGCTGTCGTTCGACGGCATGCTCGTCGGCTTGCTGTTCGTCGTCGTCGTGTTCGGCGCGTGCCTCACGGTCGCGCAGGCCGACACGTTCTGGGCGCTGCGCGCGGGGCAAGACATCTGGCGCACGGGCCACGTGCCGCGCGTCGACGCGTACTCCTTCACGGCGTTCGGCCTGCCGTGGCCCGATCACGAGTGGCTGTGGCAGGCGATCGCCTACCCGATCTTCCGCGCGGGCAGCTTCCCGCTGCTCACCGCCTTCGCGGCGGGGCTCATCGTCGCGGCCGTCGCCGTCGTGTACCGCCTCACGGTGGGGGCCGTGCCGACGCGGTTCGTGCTCGTCGCGCTCGCGATCCCGCTGTCGTCGCTCGTGTGGACGCTGCGGCCGCAGCTCGTGACGCTGCTCGCGCTCGCCGTCTTGTTGACGTTGCTCGTCGACGATCGTGCGGCGTGGCTGCCGCCGCTGTTCCTCGTGTGGGCGAACGCGCACGGCGGCGTCGCGCTCGGCGGCGTCGTGCTCGTCGCGGCCTGGGGCGCCGCGTGGTTGCGCGCGGTGCGCGGTGCGGTCGTCGATCGGCGTCGCGCGTGGCGCCTCACGGTGGCGCTGCCGCTGTGCGCGCTCGCGACGGCGGCGACGCCGCTCGGCTTCGGCATCTTTAGCTTCGTCGTAACGTCCGAGGCGCGCCTTCGCGCCGCGCACGTCAGCGAGTGGTTGCCACCGTCGCTCGGGCTCCTCGCGCCGTTCTGGATCTTGGTGGCCGCGTTCGTTGCGCTGGCGATCGCGCGTCGACGCCAGCTGCGCGCCGCGCCGTGGGCCGACTGGGTCTGCGTCGTGGCCACGTTCGCGCTGTTGCCGTTCGCGCTGCGCTCGGTGCGCCAGGTCGGGCCCTGGCTCTTGCTCGCACCCGCGGCGGCGAGCCGCCTGCTGGGCGCAGACTTTCGCTGGCGTCGCCGGACCGCCGTCGAAGGCCCCGACCATCCCCGCCTCAACGCGCTGATCGTCGCGATGTTCGCGGGCGTGGCCGCGCTGTGCATTGGCGTCGCGTGGGCGATGCCGCTGCCGCGTCTCGGGTGGCGGCCCGTGCCAGAGGCGGCGCTCGCGGCGTTGCGCGCGTGCCCCGATCGCCTCTACAACCACTACGACGAAGGCGGCTACCTCGTGTGGCTGCTACCGGAGCGCAAGGTCTTCGTCGACAGCCGCCAGGATCCGTATCCGTTGCCGTTCCTCATCGAGCACGCGCGCATTGAGCTTGGCCAGGCGCCGTACGAGCCCGTCTTTCGCCGTTGGGATCTGCGCTGCGCGTTCCTGCGCGAGGACTCGCCGACGCGCGCGCGGCTCGCCGCCGACGGATGGACGACGCGCTTTCACGACGACACGTGGGCCGTGCTGACGGCGCCCGGAGCGGTTCGCGATGGCCACTGATGGCGCCCCCTCCGAGCGCGCCGTCTGGGCGTGCGGCGTCGCCGTCGCGCTCGCCGTGCTCGCGTTCCTTTGCTTCCACTACTGGATGCCGGCGGGGCTCACCTCGGGCTGGGGCGTGAACCCGGAGGGCGCCGCGCACTTTCGCACAGCGTTCCATCTCCCGATTCACCCGGTCGAGGTGGCCAGCTTCCGTCGCGGGTTTCTCGCGCTGCTCGCACTCATGGCGGCGGCCTATCTTTGCCTGCTCGCGTGCTGCGCGGCGGGCGCCACGATCCCGCTGCCGCGCATGACGTGGCTCGCGCGCGGCCTCGTGCCCGCGCTCGCGATCTTCGCGCCGCCCGCGCTGTCTCCCGACGTCTACGCCTACGTCGGCTACGCGCGCCTCGCGCTCGTTCACCACCTGAACCCGTACGTGGCCACGCAGCGCGTGCTCATCCAGTTGCACGACGTCACGGCGCCGTTCCTGCACTGGCCCATCGCCTCGCCGTACGGACCGCTGTGGACGCTCGTGTGCATCGCGATTGAGCTCCCGCTGCGCGCGGCGCCGCTCGTCGTCGCGATCGTCGCCATGAAGCTCGTGGGCGCCGCCGCCGTGCTCGCGATCGCCGCCGGCGGCCGCCGTCTCGCCGACCACGTCGCGTCGGGCAGCGGTCCGCGGACGTTCGCGGCGCTCGCGCTGAATCCGTTGCTGCTCGTCGAGGGCGTCGGCAGCGCCCACAACGACGTCGTCATGATGGCCGCCGTGATCTGGCTGCTCGTCCTCGCGGCGCGCGGCCGCCTCGCGTGGGCGTTGCTCCTCGCCGGCCTCGCGACGGCCGTGAAGTTCCTGCCGTTGTTGCTCGTGCCCTGGCTACTGCTCGTCTGTGGCCGCGGCGAGCCGCTCGCGCGTCGCGCGCGAAGCGCCGCCGCCGCGCTCGGCCTCGTGCTCGCCCCCACGGCGCTCAGCTACGCGGCCTTCTGGCACGGCGGCGATCTCTTCGCGGGCCTGCGCGGCCGCTGGGCGCTCGGCCACGCGCGCGCGGGCGACGGCAACCCGCTGCGCGCCGCCGTCGTGCTCGTCGCCGTCTACGCGCTGCTGTCGCTCTGGGTGTCACGCGGCGATCTGACGCGCGTGCTGCGCGCCTGGATCATCCAGTCGCTCTTCGTCGTCTTCGTCGCGACGGGCGTCTGGTTCCCCTGGTACTTCGCGTGGCCGTGGACGGCGTCGCTCGTGCTCCTGCGCGGGCGCGACGTCGTCTTCGCGGCCGTGCTGTTCATCGCCGCGTTCCTGTTGATGGCTCCCTACGTTTTTTGAGGTGCGGGACCGAGGCGGAGCGTGTTTCGCCAAGCCTTCCGTGGGAGGGCCAGCGCGAGCAACGAAGCCATGATCGCGGCCGTCGCTGCGCGTCGGCCTGGCGGCGCATCCATGAGCCACCAATCGATACCGCCCTGTTCGTAGGTGCGATGAATGTCGAGAGTCAGAGACGTGTACCGCTTCCACGCGGCGTCCGCCTCGGCAGCTCTCCATCCGTCGCCGGCGATCCGATGTCGAAGTAGCCAGAGGTGACCGAGGATCGGTTGCATTGGGGGCAGCCACTCGGCGCCGTAGACCTCCTCGAAACACGAGAAGCAGGGGTAGGGAGCGAGCGGTGTTCCGCCGCGATCGGGCCGTCCGAGCCACGCCTGTTGCGCCTGTCGCGCGATCTCCATGTAGTCGTCCCAGCGAATGGCGCAACCGAGCACCTGTACCGCGAGCCCCAGCGCGAGGAAGGCGGGCAACGCGACGCGGGTCGCGCGGCGAAGCGGCTCGTGATCGGAGAGAAGCTCAGCGATGGGCAAGGCGAGCGCGGGCAGCGCGAACACGAGGTAGCGCGGTCCCCATGACCAGTCGCCGGCCCAGAACATGTACCGCGCGTAGACGAGCACGATTGGAAAGACTGTGAGCGCGATCGCGAGAGCTACGGAGGCGCGCCGTGCGACGAGGCGACGAACGCCGAAGAGCGCGAGCAAGATGGGCGGGGAATAGAGGAAGACGCTCTTGCCCGGAGAGAAGAGCTGGCCCCAGAGTCCCCAGACGATGTTCTGGCTCCAAAAGCCGGTCGTGATCCCGTCGTAGCCGCTGTTGAAGGGCGACCTCCAGCGTACGACGTTGTAGATGCCGAGAGCGATCAATCCGGGCGCCGCTCCCAGCGCGGCCCAGCTCGCCGTGGCGAGCGCGCGTGGCCGTAGGCGCTGGCGCGTCCAAAGGAAGACGAACGCGCCCGGAATGCAGAGCGAGTAGATGTTCTTCGTGTTTATCAAGAGACCGAACGAGAACCCCAGCCACAGGAAGCTTCGCGTCGTCGACAAGCGCCCGGCCTCGAGCAGCGCGTCCAAGAACAGCGTGAAACACGCAGCCTGCAAGATCTCGGAGTAGGGACAGCGGGCATAGACCCAGACCGACGTGCCCATGCCCGCGAGCAACGCCACCCACGCGGCCGCGCGCCGATCGTAGTCCTGATGGCGGAGCAGTCGAAACAGGAGCGCGGGTGTCGAGGCGCCCACGACCAGCGGACCCATCTGGGACGCCATCACTTCGAAGACGTCAGACTGAGCGGGAACCGCCCGAGCCAGCAACAGGTGTGCGAATGCGCCGGGCACGTGTACGAGCACGGCGAGCAGCGCGGCCACCGGATAGAAGTGGCCGCCGCGCCCCGTCGGCGCATTGACCGGCCAACGTTCGGAGATGGCGAAGGTTCCGTGACGAACCAGGTTCCGGGCCGCCTCCCACATCGGCGCCGCGTCGGAGAACGGAGGGCTGACGCGCGCCGAGAGCAGATAGAGACCTAGAAAGATCAGGAATACGTCGGAGGTCTCGAGGATGCGAGGCGTCGCGGCCGGGTGTGACAAGGCCTCACTATATCGCGGGCCAGTCAGCTCGCACGGCACGTCGAGTGTGGTCGGCGGTCGGCAGGTGGGCAGCGCCGCCCATCA
>DATAZS010000550.1:0-12697 GCA_036271915.1 Polyangia bacterium | reverse complement strand
CAGTCGCTGCCCGACATCTGGGCCATCGACCAGCTGTTCCCCATCATGCCCATCCACCGCCTCGGCGAAGAACCGACCCGGCGCGCCGTGCTGGCCGACATCACGTGCGACAGCGACGGCAAGATCGATCACTTCATCGATCGCAGGGACGTGAAGTCGGTGCTCGAGCTGCACGCCGTCAATGGGCAGGACTACTACCTGGGCGTGTTCCTCATCGGCGCGTACCAGGAGATCCTCGGCGATCTGCACAACCTGTTCGGCAACACGAACACGGTGCACGTCTCACTCGCGGCGGGGGGCGGCTACCAGATCGAGCACGTCGTCATGGGCGACACCGTGACCGACGTCCTCAAGTACGTCAGCTACGCGCGCGAGGATCTCGTGGCGCGCGTGCGGCGGTTCGCGGAGCTCGCCGTGCGGGCGAATCGAATGACGCTAGATGAGACGCGGTCGATGCTGCGCATGTACGAAGAAGGCCTCGCGGGCTATACGTACCTAGAACGCGCGTAGCCCGCGCGCGATCGGGTTAATATCTCCCCGCGATGAACCTCACGGGGAAGCTGGGTGATCCTGCGCGCGTCGACGCGTCTTTGTCCGATCTCGCGCGCGGGGTCGTCGGGTCGGAGATTCTCAAGATCGCGGCGCAGATTCGGGCGATGAAGGCGCAGGGCGCGGAGGTTTGTAACCTCACGGTGGGGGACTTCGATCCGACGCAGTTTCCAATCCCGGAGAAGCTGCTCGCGGGCGTACAGAAGGCGCTCGCGGACGGACACACGAACTATCCGCCGTCCGACGGCGTGCTCGCGCTGCGGGAGGCGGTGGCACGCTTTTACGCGCGCGGGCTCGATCTCGCGTACCCGGTCGAGTCGGTGCTCATCACGGGCGGCGCGCGGCCGTTGCTGTACGGCGCGTACCGCACGGTCCTCGATCCGGGCGATGTCGCGATCTATCCGGTGCCGTCGTGGAACAACAACCACTACGCGTACCTGTGCCGCGTGAAGGCGGTCGAGCTCACCGTGCGCGCCGACGCGAACTTCTTCCCGACGCCCGACGAGCTGCGGCCGTATCTCGGCTCGGCGCGCATGCTCCTCATCAACTCGCCGCTCAACCCGACGGGCACGGTGCTCGATCCCGAGGTGCTGCGGAAGATCTGCGAGCTCGTCGTCGAGGAGAACCGTCGGCGCGAGAAGGCGGGCGCCGACGCCGGCAAGGCGCTGTGGCTCTGCTACGACCAGGTGTACTGGCAGCTCACGTTCGGCAACGCGCGCCACGCGACGCCGCCCCAGGTGTGCGCCGACGTCGCGCCATACACGATCATGCTCGACGCCGCGTCGAAGAGCTTCGCGGCGACTGGCCTGCGCGTGGGGTGGGCCGTCATGCCGCCCGCGGCGCGCCAGCGCATGGCCGACATCCTGGGCCACGTCGGCGCGTGGGCACCCAAGCCCGAGCAGGTCGCCATGGCGACGTTCCTCGACGACGAGCCCGCGATCGCCGAATACCACACGACGATGCGCGCGCGGGTGCGCGAGCGGCTCGACGCGCTCGCCGCGGGCTTCGCCGCCATGCGCGCCGAGGGGTTGCCCGTCGAGGTCATCGCGCCCCAGGGCGCGATCTATCTTTCGATTCGCTGTGCGCTGCCCGGCCGCACGAACGAGGCGACGCGCCGCTTGTTGCTCGATCAGGCCGGCTTCGCAATCGTGCCTTTTCAGGCCTTCGGGCTCAAGGAGGACAGCGGGTGGTTCCGCATCTCCGTGGGCGCCGTCTCGATGGCCGAGATCGCGGCGGCGTTGCCGCGCGTGCGCGCGGTGCTGGCGTCGGCGTGACGGACGCCGCGACGGCCCCGGCGCTCGCCGTCGGCGACGCCGCGGGACGCTCTACGTGGGCGCGCGCCTGCGTGCGCGTGCTGGGCCTCGCGCTCGTCGTGCGCGTCGCCGTGTTTCCCTTCGCCGAGAACAAGCACGGCGACGCGCCCGTGCGCGCGCTCATCGCGCAGCGCTTGGCGCTCGAGCCAGGCGTCGCCGCGGATCCACGCACGTACTGCCAGTTCGGGCCGCTGCAGCCGCTGCTCACGGCGCCGTTCGTGGGCTTCGGCGCCTTGTCCCTCTCGTCGCGCTATCTGTCATTCGTCGCGGGGCTCGGCGTGTTTTGGCCGTTCCTGCGCCTCGCGCGGCGCCTCGCGGGCGCGCGCGCCGCCGAGCTCGCAGGGCTCGCGCTCGCCGCCTCGCCGCTGCACGTGCAAGCGTCGACGACGGCCGCGAGCGAGGCGCTCTATCTGCTGCTCCTCGTGTGGATGTTCGAGCGCCTCTCGGCCGCGCTCTGTGACGACGACGCCACGCCGCGCACGTTCGCCGCGGCGGGCGCGCTCGCGGCGCTCGCGGCGCTCACGCGCTACGACGCGTGGGTCGCGCTGCCCGTGACGCTCGCGGCGGCGTGGCTGTTCGCGCGTGGGCCCGCGGGACCCGCGCGTGGGCGCCGCACGCGCGGCCTCGCGTTCTTCGCAGCGCTCACGGCGGTCGTGCCCGTCGCGTGGATGGCATGGGGCGCGGCCCGCACCGACGATCCGATCTTTTTCTTCCACTACATCTCGAGCGATCACGCGCAGCTCGGCGCGCGCGCCGTGGCGCGCTATGGCGCCGTCATGGCGCGCGCGCGCCAGATCGATGTTTGGGCGCTCGCGTTCGTGGCGGCGATGACGCCGCCGCTCGCGTTTGCCCTCGTCGTCGCGGCGCGCCGCGCGCGTTGGGCTTCCGTCGCGCCCGCGGCGCGCGTCGTCGTCGTGGCCGCGCTCGCGCCCGTCGCGCTCTATCTCGCGCAGGGGCTCATCCGACTCGGCTTCGAGCCGCTGCCGCGCTTCGCGCTCGTGCCGGGCGCGTTGCTCTTGCCGTTCGCGGCCGCCGCCGTGCCGCCCGCGCGCCTCGCCGCGGCCCGCGTCGCGATCCCCTTGGCCGGCGTCGTCTTCGCGCTCGCCGTGTTCGCGATCGCCGCGGCGCACGGGCCGCGCCTCTGGGGGGGCGCCGAGTCGAACGGCGCGCTTACGCGTCTCGATGGCGAGGATCGCGCGCTCGCAGCGTATCTGCGCGCGCACCGCGCGCGCGGCGAGCGCGTCATGATCGAGCCGTTCGCGTACGCGGACATCGCCATCACCGAGGCCGCCGGCGTTCCGGCGCCGGAGTCGATCACGCTCGCCGTCACGCGCGTGCCGCGCGCGACGCTGGCCGAGACGTCGCGCGCGACGGGCGCGCGCTGGATCGCGGTGCACGCGGACGGCCGCCCCGACGGGTGGTGGCACCACTTCCCCGACTGGCCGCGCGACGCGCTCGAGATCGGCCAATGGCGCCTCGTGAATCTACAACCGCGATGACCGGCGTCGACACGAGCCAGGACAGCGACGCGGGCGAGCTGGCGAGCCGCGACGGTCGTCGCGAAGAGGCCGCGGACTACGAAGCGCGGCTCGTCGTCACGCTCGGCGCGCTCGCGCTCGCGGTGCGCCTCGTCTGGATTCTCGCTGTCCCGACGCACCCCGTGGGCGACTTCGCGATGTACTGGGAGTCGGCGGGGCACCTCGTCGAGCACGGCGCATTCGATCCCCAGTTCATCTACATGCCGGGTTACGTCGTCGCGCTCGCGGCCGTGCGCCTTCTCGGCGGCGGCCTCTTCGCGGCCAAGCTCCTCGGCGTCGCCGCGGGCGGCCTCGCGACGGCCGCCGTGACCGGCCTCGCGGCGCGCCTGTTCGATCACCGCGCCGCCGTCGCCGCCGGTCTGTTGTGCGCGCTGTGGCCGGCCGGCATCACCATCGCGAGCGTCGTCGGCACGGACATGCCGGCGGCGGCGTTGCTCGTCACGGCCGCGTGGCTGCTCGTGCGCGACGCGGACGCGCGGCCCGTGCGCGCGGCCGTGCTGTTTGGGCTCGCGCTCGGCGTCGCCGCCTACGTGCGCGCCGTCGCGCTGCCGTTCGCGCTCTTCTCGGCGCTGATCTGGGTCGCCGTGCGCGCGCCGTGGCGCCGCGTCGTCGGCTGCACGGCGCTGTCGTGCGCGGTGGTCTTCTTGATGCTCTTGCCGTGGGGCGTACGCAACGAGCTCCGCTACGGCGAGCTCTTCCTCACCGACAGCCACGGTGGCCACACGGCGCTCGTGGGCGCCAACCCGAACACCGACGGCGTGTACAGCCGCTCCCTCAACCTGATGTTCGCGCGCGGCACCGGCTACGCGCTGTTCGCCGAGCCGCACCGCGAGGCCGATCGCGCCGCCTACGACCTCGCGCGCAAGTGGGCCGCCTTCGAGCCCGACTACGCCTTCGGGCTGCTCGGCGCCAAGGCCGACCGCCTGCTGACGCACGAGCGTCCGCTGCTCTATTGGCCCATCTACCGCCAAGGCGTCCTCGGCGCCGCGTCACAGGCGGGCTTCGCGCGCCACCAGGCGGGCCTTGAGCGGCTCGTCGACGCTTATTGGTACGCGCTCGTGGGCGCTGCGTTCTTCGGCGTCGTCGTCGCGGCGTCGCGCCGCAAATGGGAGGCGCTCGCGCTGCTCTCCCTGCCGCTCGCGCTCTCCGCGCTCTACGTCCTGTTCTTCGCCGAGGTCCGGTACCACCTCGCGATCGCGGTCTTCTTGTTCCCGTACGCGGGCCTGACCTGGCGGTGGTTCACGCAGGCGGCGCAAGACCTCGTGGAACGGCGCCTCAATGTTCGCGGGCGGCGCCGGCTCCTGCGCGAAGGCATCATCGGCGCCGTCGTCCTCGCCGCGCTGTTCGTCGGCTGGCCGCGCCTCGTCGCCGCGGGGGCCGAGCTGCGCGATCGCCATCGCTGGGCCGTCTCCGTCTGCAGCGTCGACGGGCATGATCGCCTGTGCGCGTGGAAGCCGACGATCCCGGCGCCGGGCGAAGGCCCGTCGGGCGTGCGCGGCGTGTGGAACGGGTTCGGTCTCAAGGTGGCGACGGCGTTGGCCGCGGCGGCGACCGAGGTCGACCTGCCGCCGGGCCGCTATCGCGTCACAGTGACGGCGGACAGCGACATCGCCGGTCAAAGCCCCGAGATCCAAATCACGCTGAGAGCGCACGGCAAGGTGCTCGAGACCGCGCCGCTGCCGCCGCCCGCGGGCCCCTCGTCTCGCCGGTTGTCCGGCGTCGTCGAGCATCTCGGCGGCGCCCTGCGCCTCGAGATCGGCGCCGCCCGCGTCTGGACGACGCCTTCGTTCTTTGATCTGCCGTCGGTCTGGATCTCCGACTTAAAGATTGAGGCCGATGTCCATTAGTGCATAATCTGCCCCCGATGCGCCCCGGCAATTCGCTGACGTGGATTCTCCGCGCCGTCGGTGTCCTCGCCGCGCTCACGCCGCTCGCCTTCTCGGCGGGCTGTGGCGGCGACACGGACGACCGGCCCGAGAAGTTCTCGTTCATCTACCCCGCGATCATCGAGCCGTCGTGCGCGACGGCGAGCTGCCACTCGAACTACACGCGCGCGGCCGGCGTCAACTTCGGGCTCAGCGAGGACGAGGCCTACTACCAGCTCGTCGAGCGCAACTTCGTCATCAAGAACGATCCGGCCGACTCGGAGCTCCTCTATCGCCTGAACGCGAAGGGTGGCAACCGAATGCCGCCGGACTTCGCGCTGCCTCAGGTCGACATCGATTTGATCTCGAATTGGATCGCCAACGGGATCGCTCAGTAGCGTCGCCATGGGTTCATCGATGCCGACAAGACTTCGCCTCGTGAAACGCGTGATCAAGCTCGGGCTCTCGGGCCTCGTCCTCGCTGTCGTGCTGCTCGCGGGCGCGCGCGACGCCGCCGCGTACCCGCAGTTTCAGTTCAGCTCGGGCACGAACCGCTGCGGCCAGTGCCACTACTCGCCCTCGGGCGGCGGCCTGCTGACGTCGTGGGGACGCGACGAGAGCGCCGACACGATCAGCATGGGGGGCGACGGCGCCTTCCTGCACGGCCTCGTCTCGTTGCCATCGTGGCTCGGCGTCGGCGGCGACTTCCGCTTCGCGCTCCTCGACAACGACGTAGGCAGCCCCTCGGGCGGCGAGCTCGCGGCGTTCCCCATGCAGGCCGACGTCTATGGCCGCGCGGCCATCAACGACTCGTGGTCGATCAACGCGACGATCGGCGTGCGCGGCATCGTGCGCCCCGACGACGGCTCAATCGGCGGACGCTTGGGCTCGGCGGCGGGTGACATCATGTCGCGCGAGCACTACGTCATGTGGCGCCCGAGCGCGACGGGTCCGTACGCGCGCGTCGGCCGCTTCTTCGCGCCGTTCGGCCTGCGCTTCGTCGAGCACGTCTACTACGTGCGCCGCTACACGGGCTACGATCTATACGAGGAGACGTACAACGCCTCGGGCGGCTACGTCTCCGACGACTGGGAGGTCCACGCGACGCTGTTCGCGCCGCCGCCGAAGAACACGATCGAGCTGCTCGCGGGCACGGGCCCCTCAGAGGCCGGCTTCGCGGGCTACGGCGAGCTGAGGCTCGCGAAGACGAGCGCGATCGCCGTGCAGACGCGGCTCGGCTTCGGCGACCTCGAGTCGCGCATGACGGGCGGCCTCGTCGGCAAGCTCTGGGTCGAGAAGGCGAAGATCCTGTTCCTCGGCGAGGCCGATCTCATCCACCAGTCGTTCAGCACGGCGGCGGCGTACAGCCAGAACCAGTTCGTGTCGTTCGCGGGCGCCGACTTTTATCCTGCGCGCGGCATCATGGCGGGCGTGGCCTATGAGCGCTACCAGGAGAACCTGGGCGTCTCGCGAACGGGCCGCAACGCCTACGACATTCAGCTCAACGTCTTCCCGTGGGCGCACTGCGAGGCGGTGTTGCTCGGGCGCTATCAGCTCACGGGGCAGGGCGCGATCGACGGCGGCACGGCGTCGCTCGTCATGCTCCAACTGCACTACTATTTGTGATGCCGGCGATGAACAAGCACAGCCTGCTCTCATTGCTCGCGTTCGCGCTCCTCACGGGCGGCCTCGTCGGCTGCGGCGAGAACTCCGTGCCCGAGAACCCGACCTGGGCGAACGACATCCAGCCGCTCATCGACGCCCATTGCGTTCGCTGTCATGGAGCCGGTGGCACCTTGAACGCGGATCCGGATATCCCGCTCGACGTCGCCAAGAAGATTGGCTGCACGATGCCAACGAGCTGCGCACCCCACAGCGGAAACTTCACGACCGAAGCCGGACTCATGACTTATACAGCCGGTGGCGGCGGTTTGCTGAAGGCGGGGTTGGCGCTTCCCATGCCGCCGCCGCCGTCCGAGCCGCTCACAAGCTACGAGTACGACACGCTCATGAAGTGGGCCGCGAACCCGCAGTAAGCTCATCACTCGGAGGTTCTCTTGGCGCACGTCGTCCGTGCTCGTGACCTCGTCCTTTCGATAGCGGGCGTCGTCGCACTCTTCGCGGGCTGCCAGGAACCCCTGCCGGGCAAGCCGACGTACACGACCGACATCAAGCCGCTGTTCGACGCGAACTGCGTGCGTTGTCACGGCGCCGGCGGCACGGAGAATTCGGATCCGCGCACGGGCTCTGCGTACATGAACGATATGCCCGTCTCTCACCTCAATCAGTACGCCTCGACGGGCGGCTGCGATCCCGACGCGGGCGCCGCGCAGGCTCCTTGCGTCTTGGGTGCGCAGTGGGCCGCGAGCTTGCCGCTCCTTCATGCGTACATCCACGGGACGGGCGTTCAGATGCCGCTGCCGCCTGCCGAGCCGCTCTCTGATTGGGAGCTCTCTCTCATCGATCGCTGGCTCGCCAACGGTTACCCGGAGTAGCGCGCGTGGACCTGCTGGTTCGGCTCTACGCCTTGCAGCCGCTCGGGCCGCGGCTCGTGGCGCTCGCGCCGTCCGGCATCACCGTGCGCCGCGCGCTCGCGAGCGAGCGCCACGTCGTCGTCGAGTGGGCGCGCACGCACGGCTCGCCCGGTTGGGCCAGCGAGTGCGAGGTCGCGTTCGCACGCCGGCCCCTCGGGTGCTTCGTCGCCGTCGAGGGGACGCCGGGGGAGCCTGCCGTCCCGTCTGGCTACGCGATGGAGTCCGAGACGCTCGTCGGCTTCTCGTGCGTCGAGGCGACGGCGCCCGGTTTCTTCGGTCCGCAGCTCGTGCGCGACGACCGCCGCGGCCGCGGCGTCGGCGCCGCGCTGCTCCTCACGGCGCTGCACGCGCTCGCGGCCGAGGGGCACGCCTACGCGATCATCGGCTGGGCCGCCGAGCTCGAGTTCTACCGTCGCGTCGCCGGCGCCGTGCCCATCGAGGGCTCCGAGCCCGGCCTCTATCGCGCGCCGCTCGCGCCCTGAGCCGCTATCGCGCGCCGTGGTGACCGGGCGGCACGCCGTGGTCAGGGCCGAGGATGTCCTTCATCGCCGCGAGCGGATCGAACGCGCCGATGTTCTGATCGGGCGTGTGGCACCCGAGGCAGACGATGGGATCGACGGCGCGCACCGTGCCCTTCGTCTTGTCGATCGAGCGGACGTGCGGCGCGCTCGGTCCGTGGCACGCCTCGCAGCCGACGTCGGCGAACTGGCCGCGCGCCATCACCATGTCGCGCGTGCCGCCCTGCTGGACGAAGCCGACGGTGTGGCAGCCCAGGCACTTCGGATCGCGATCGTGCTTGGCCTTCACGAGCGTCGCGAACGCGTGCGCGTGATCGGTCGTCGCCCACTGCGCGACGGCCTTCGGATGGCAGTACCCGCAGGCCTTCGTGCTGCCGTAGTCCCAGATCTCGTACAGATCGATGTTGCGCACGGGGATCTTCGTGCGCTTCGCCTCGGCCATCATCTTCTCGGTGTCCTTGAGCGGGATCGTCGCGACGCGCGCGATCAGGCCGACGCCCAGCTGCTCGCGCATCGTCTTGTCGAGCGCGATGACGGCATTCGACAGCACCTGCGGCGCGCTCGCGCCCAGCCGAAGATCGAGGCGGCCCACCGACGCGTCGCCGCCCGCGGCGACGACGACGGGCCGCGCGGCACGCGCGGGGGCGTCCGCTGGACCGTGCCCGAGCGCGACGACGCCGACGTCGACGTCGGTGAGCGCGGCCACGATCTCGGCGGCGCGCGCGCGTCCCGACGCCGCGTGAACGAGCGCGACCACGATCGTGGCGCCGCGCGCGCGCAACGACGCCGCTGACTTTTGCGCCGCCTCGACGGCGTTCGTGAGCGCGTAGCCCGCTTTCGCGAGCGCGGCGACCGTCGCCTCGTCGACCTCGCTGACGCCGACGACGCCCACCTTCGCGGCGCCCGCCTCGATGAGCGTGTCCGCGGCGAACGTCGGCGCGCCCTTGCGGTCGACGAGGTTGGCGAGCACGACGGGAACGTGCGCCGCCTTCAGCTTGGCGGCGAGGTGCGCGAGATCGAGGCCGGGCTGCGCGAGCTCGCGCTCACCGAGCGTGACGGCGTCCACGCCGAGGCGCCTATAGCCGGCGACGACGAGGTCGATCCACTTGCCCTCGTCAGAGCCCGCGGGCGCGACGGGATCGCGCGGCGCGTCCGTGGGCAGCGGCAGGAAGTCACCCGCGTCGACCTGTACGAGCGCCGCGGCGTCGAGGCGCGCGCGGTCGACGATCGTCGCGCGCCGCGCGAGGCCGGCCGTCGATTCCCTGTGCGCGAGCGGCGTGAGGCCGACCCCCGGCGGCAGCGGCGGCAAGATCTCGTGCGCGCTGATGCGGCCACGGAGATCCGACGTGTACACGAGCGCGAGATCGGCGCGCGGCGGGGGAGAAACCGGCTTCGGCGCGGCGTCGACGACGGGGACGCGCGGTGGCGTGGGCATGGGAGTCGGTGCGCTCCGCGCGCAACCGATCGCGAGCAGCAGCGCCGACACGGCGAAGATCGAGCGAAGTGTGCGCGGGGGCACGATCATGAAGTACGGTCAGCCAGCGTCGAGCGTCTCGCGGACCTTGCCGAGGAGCGTATCAGGCGTGATGGGCTTCGGTAAGAAGGCGATGCTCTGATCGACCGTGCCGTGCTGGAAGATGGCGTCGTCCGTGTAGCCCGACATGTAGAGCACGCGCATGCGCGGCCGCTCGGTCGCGAGGCGGCGCGCGAGCTCACGTCCTCCGATGTGCGGCATGACGACGTCGGTGACGAGCAGGTGAATGGGGCCGGCGTGGCGCTGCGACGTCTTGATGGCCTCGGCGGCGTTCGGCGCGTCGAGCACCTGATAGCCCGCGCCGCGCAGGATGTCTCGCGCGAGCACACGCAGCTGGCCTTCGTCCTCGACGAGCAAGACTGTCTCGGAGCCGCGCCGCGCCGACGGTGAGCGCGGCTCGCGCGCGGGCGCGGGCACGCCGCGCGACTCCGTCGTGTGAGGTAGGAACACGCGGAAGGACGCGCCCTCGTTGGGCGTGCTGTCTACGGTGACGTGGCCGCCGCTCTGCTGCACGATGCCGAGCACCGTCGACAGCCCGAGTCCCGTGCCCTTGCCGCGCGGCTTCGTCGTGAAGAAGGGTTCAAAGATACGCGCGCGCGTGTCTTCGTCGAGCCCGACGCCCGTGTCGCTCACCGTGAGGCACACGTGCGGGCCAGGGCGCGCGCCCGCGGCCATCTGCCCGCGCACCTGCTCCTCGTCGAGCACGACGTCGGCCGTCTCGATCCACAGCTGACCGCCCTCGGGCATGGCGTCGCGCGCGTTGACGACGAGGTTCATGATGATCTGCTGCAGCTGCCCCGGATCGGCCTTCACGAGCGGCGTGGGCTGCGCGAGCGAGATCGTGAGCTCGATGTCCTCGCCCAGCACGCGCCTCAGCATGGGCTCGACGCCGCGCACGACCTCGGTGAGGTCGAGCACCTCGGGGCGCATCATCTGCCGCCGGCTGAACGCGAGCAGCTGCCGCGTGAGGTCGCGCGCGCGCTGACCCGCGATCGCGATCTGCTCGGCGTCCGCGCGCAGCGGATCCTCGGGCGACAGCGCCTCCATCATCATCGCGCTGTACGACAGGATGATCGACAGCAGGTTGTTGAAGTCGTGCGCGATGCCGCCCGCGAGGCGACCGATGGCCTCCATCTTCTGCGACTGGCGCAGCTCCTCTTCGCTGCGGCGCAGGGCCTCCTCGGCCCGCTCGCGCACGGCGATCTGCTCGCGCAGGTCGGCGTTGAGGCGCGTCAGCTCCGCCGTGCGCTCGTCGACGCGTCGCTCGAGCTGCCGGTGCGCCTCGCCGCGCCGCTCGTCGGCCGTCTTGCGATCGGTGATGTCCTCCGAGATGCCGAGCAGGTAGCGCGGCTCGCCCGACGGCGAGAGGATCGGGATCTTCTTCGTGTGCAGCCAGCGCACGCCGCTCGGCGTCGTGATCGGCTCCTCGGGGATGTCGACGAGGCGTCGCTGCGCGAGCACCTCGCGATCCTTCTCCTGGAAGAAGCGCGCCTCCTCGGGCGGGAACAGCGCGCGGTCGTCGTTGCCGAGCATGGCGTCGCGCGAGCGGCCCGTGAGTTCCTCGGCCGCGAGGTTGAAGCGCTCGTAGCGCAGCGTCGCGGCGTCCTTCACGAACACCATCGCGGGGATGTGCTCGATGATCGAATCGAGGAAACTATTGAGCGTCCGGATGTCGCGCGCCCCACTCAGCTCGTCGGAACCGGGCGCGCGCTCGACCGGGATCGCGCTCATGTCGTCGCGCTTGGTCACGGGGGGCGCGGCCAGTTTCGACTTCCTAGGGCCTCGTGTCTACACCCGCGTCGGGAATTGTAACTTACGTTGCCATTTCTGCATAGGTAGATGGAATTGTTCATATTCCGGCTCACTCTCCACAGGCGATCGGTCGATGGAACCCGATCGGCATGGAAAGCGGTTCGGTGTCCCTGACAACCTCGAGCGCCGGGGTGCGCCCGCCGCGGCCGCGCCTCGAGAAATTCGGGCGCTATTTCCTGCTGGAGAAGATCGCGACGGGCGGCATGGCCGAGGTCTATCGCGCGGTCACGCACGGGGTCGAGGGCTTCCGGCGAACATTCGTCGTCAAGCGAATCTTGGCCGAGAACGCGGCGTCGCCGACGTTCATCCGCATGTTCTGCGACGAGGCGCGCATCAGCGCCTTGCTGCACCACCCGAACATCGTGCAGGTCTACGACTTCGGCCACGTGTCGGGCAGCTACTTCCTCGCGATGGAGTACTTGCTCGGCAAGGATCTGTCGTCGCTCATGCGCTTCCTGCGCGCGGCGAAGGCGTCGGTGCCGCCGGCGCTCGCGGCGTTCATCGCGCGCGAGGCGGCCATCGGGCTGCATCACGCGCACACGCTGCGAGGCACGTCGGGGCAGCCGCTCGGCATCGTCCACCGCGACGTGACGCCGTCGAACATCATGCTGCTCTACGCGGGCGGCGTGAAGCTGCTCGACTTCGGCATCGCGAAGGTGGGCACCACGGCGACGGGCGCGAGCAGCGAAGGCGAGGGCGTGAAGGGCAAGTTCGGGTATCTGTCGCCCGAGCAGGCGCGCGGCGTCGACGTCGACGAGCGCGCCGACGTCTTCGCGCTCGGCGTGACGATGTGGGAGATGCTCGCGGGGCGACGGCTGTTCGCGGGCAAGAACGATCTCGAGACGCTGCGCAACGTCCTGCAGCGGCCCGTGCCGCCGCCGTCGTCGGTGCGGCCCGAGATCCCGCCCGCGCTCGATCGCATCGTGCTGCGCGCGCTAGAGCGCACGCGCGAGCGGCGCTATCAGTCGGCCGAGGAGCTCGCGCGCGACTGCGACGACGTGCTCCGCGACGCGCGCGCCGACGGCCAGACGCTG
>DATAZS010000549.1:0-15405 GCA_036271915.1 Polyangia bacterium | reverse complement strand
TGCGCGTGCGCAGCTTCTGGATCTCGGCGCCGTGGATCGTGCTCTTGCCGTGCACGACCTTGAAGCCGTTGTCCTCGCCGGGGTTGTGGCTCGCCGTGATCATGACGCCGCCGTCGGCCTGCAGGTGGAACACGGAGAAGTAGAGCGCGGGCGTGTGCACGATGCCGACGTCGACGACGTCGAGGCCCGCGGCGAGCAGCTCGCGCTTGAGCGCGGCGTGGATGCGCGGCGACGACAGGCGACAGTCACGGCCGAGCGTGATGCGCCGCGTGCCGTTGCCCACGAAGTAGGCGCCCATCGACTTGCCCAGGTCGGTGACGAAGGTGGTGGGGAAATCGTTCTCCGCGTGGCCGCGGATGTCGTACTCGCGAAAGACTCTCGGGTTCATGGGCGGGCTCCGTCGGGGATCGATTCTAGAGCAGGTCGTCTACAGCAAATCTTCGCGGCCCGACTTCTTGGCGGCCTCGACGATCTTCTTCACGTCTTGCGCGAGCGATTTCGGGATGACGAGGATCGCGTCCTTCGTCGCGACGACGACGAGATCGGACACGCCGACGACGCCCACGAAGGGCGCGCCCTCGTCGGCGATGACGAGGCTGCCGCGGCTGTCGAACACGGTCGCGCCGCCGAGGACGACGTTGCCCTGCGCGTCGGCGGCGCGGATGTCGGCGACGGCGGTCCAGCTGCCGACGTCGCTCCAGCCGAAGGCGCCCGGCAGCACGCGCAGGCCGCCGGCCTTCTCCATGATGCCGTTGTCGATCGAGATGCTCGTCGCGTGCGCGTAGCGATCACGCACGACGGCCGCCGCGGCGGCGTCGTGGGGCGCGCTCACGGCGGCGTCGAGCACGTCGGCGAGCGCGGGCAGGTGGCGGCGCGCTTCGGCGAACATGCGGCGCGCCGTGAGGAAGAACATGCCCGAGTTCCACAGGTGGTCCTTCGAGGCGACGTAGCGCTCGGCCGTCTCGCGGCTCGGCTTCTCGACGAACGCGCCGACGTCGTGGACGACGGCGCCGTGCGCGCGATCTTGCGCGCGCGCGCCGAGGCGGATGTAACCGAAGCCCGTCTCGGCGTGCGTCGGCGTGATGCCGATCGTGACGATCGCGTCCTCGGGCGGCTGCGCCTCGGCGATCGCGGCGCGCAGCAGGCGCTCGTACTCGCGCTCGTCGCCGATGAAGGGATCGGCGGGCAGCACGGCGATGGTGGCGTCGGGGCCGGCGCGGCGCGCGGCGGCGACGGCGCCCAGGCCCACGGCGGCCGCCGTGTTGCGCGGCATCGGCTCGGCGATGACGTTGGCGGCGGGCAGCGTCGGGACGGCGGCGCGGATCTGCGCCTCCTGATCGGCGGCCGTCACGATCAGCGTGCGCTCGAGCCCGACGACGGCCTGCGCGCGTCGAACGGCGGCGGCCAGCAGCGACTCCGGGCCGCCGAGCGTGAGGAGCTGCTTCGGGCGCGCGCGGCGGCTCGACGGCCACAGGCGCGTCCCGCCGCCTCCCGCGAGGATGACCGCGAAGGCTGGGCTTGGCGTCGAGGAGTGGGACATTTGGCGCGCACACTTTAACAAACCGCGACCGAGTAGGAAACCGTGGCGCGGGCCGCGTCGCGGGATTTTGCCGAGTCCGCGTGGCCTGCGCGCCATTCGAACGAAACCACGCGCGCGGCGTCGTGATATTTTGCTGACGTGCCGGCGGTTGAAGCGGTGAAGACGGGGCCGGCGGCGGTGCGCGCCGAGGAGCTGCGGCGCGCGGTCGCCGCGGCGAAGGACTCCGCCGTGCGCGCGCGGTTGCACGTGCAGCTCGCAGAGCTTTTGCGTGCGCGCGATCTGCCCGCGGCGATCACCGAGCTGCGCAGTGCCGCCGCCGATGCGCCGGGCGTTCCCGCCGTCACGATGGCCGTGTTGAGCGTCGCGCGGTCTTTGCCGCCGAAGGATCGGCTCGCGTTGCTCGCCGACTTCGCGCCGCCCGCCGACGCGTCCGTTCCCGCGTGGTCCGCGGCGGCGGCCGACGCCCAAGCCGAGCTTGGCACGCCCGCGCGCGCCGCCGAGGCGTGGTTGGTCCTCGCGCGTGACGAGCGCGTGCCGCTGCACCGACGTCGCGTCGCCGCCCGTCGCGCCGAGTCCTGCGCCGCGGGGATCGTGCCCGACCTGCAGCGCGCGGCGCTGCGCCTGTCGGCGGCGTTGACGTCGGGCGCGTCGCGCCTCGGCTACCTGCGCCGCGCGCTCGCGCTCGCCGTCCCCGTCGCGGGCGCCGACGAGCTCGTGGGCCTCGCCACGGAGTGGCTCGAGGCGGGCGGACCGGGGCACGCCGTCGACGCGGCCCTCGCGCGCGCGCAGGCGGCCGGATCGCCGCCGCAGGCGCTCGACCGCGCGGCCGCCGCGGCGACGCGGCGCGGATCGCGGACGCGCGCGACCGCGACGACGTCGGGCGCCGCGGGCGCGAGCAACGTTCGCCGCCCCACGCGCGTCGCAGGAAAGACGGGCGCGGCGTCGTCGGTGACGCCCGCTATCGTCGGACCGAACGAGCGGCTCGACGCCGCGCTCGCCGAGGCGAAGGCCGGTCACGCGAACCGCGCGCGTCGCTTGGGCGAAGAGGCGCTGCGCGCGTCGCCGCCCTCCGAGGCGCTCGCGACGCGCGCTGCGGCGCTCGAGACGGCGCTCCGTGAGGGCGGCTATCTAAAAGATGCCTTGCGCGTCAAGCGCACGTACCTCGAGGGCTTGACCGAGGCGGCGCGCGCGGCGCCCCTCGCCGAGCTCGCCGAGGAGGCGGCTCAGGCGGGCCTCGCGACGCTCGCGCGCACGTGGCGCGTCGACGCGGGGGGCGGCGCGGCGCCCGCCGACCAGCCGTCGGACCTGACGTCGACAGAGCCGACGACGCCCGCGGAGCACTACCTGCACGCGCAGCGCTTGCTCGCGCGGTCGGCCGGCGCGGACGCGCTCGACGGCGTGCTCGCGGCGCTCGAGCGCGCCGTCGCGGGACACGCGGGCGCGTCAGCGGCGCTCGCGCTCGCCGAGACGCTGCTCGCGCGCGTCGCCGACGGTCAGGAGCTCTCGCGCCGTCGCCTCGAGCTGCTCCGCGCCGCGCACGGCGCCGAGGTCGAGCCCGCGCGCCGCCTGCGCCTCGGCGAGCGCCTCGCCGAGACGCTCGCGCGCCTCGACGATCCCGTGGGCGCCGTCGCCGTGCTCGAGCAGGCGCTGCGCGGCGCGCCGCCCGGCGAGGAGGGCGCGCGCCTGCGGACGGAGCGCGCGCGCCTGCTGCGCAAGATCGGCCGCGGGCGCGACCTCGCGGCGGCGCTCGAGGGCGACGCGGGCGCGCTCGTCGGTGACGATCGGCTGCGCGCGCTCGCCGAACGCGCCTCGCTGCTCGACGCCGCGGGAGAGTTCGAGGCGGCGCTCGACGTTCGGCTCATGGCGCTCGCCGAGTTTCCCGCCGATCTGCCGCTGCTGGGCGCGGCGCGCCGACGGCTCGAGAGCACGGGGCGCCCGCTCGAGTCGCTGCGCCTCGCCGTCGCGGCCGTCGAGCGCGTCGTCGACGTGCGCGAGAAGCTCCGCCTGCTGCGCGACATCGCCGCGCTCAGCGAGCGCTCGGGCGCGAACCCCGCCGAGGCGGCCGCCGCTTGGCTCGCCGTGCTCGACCTCGATCCCGACGACGCCGCGGCCTGCGCGTCGGCCGAGCGGCTGCTGCTGACGGTCGGCGACTGGGAGCGATGCGCGGAGCTGTTGTCGTGGGCCGCGGCGCGCCAGGTCGCGGGCGCGGCCCGTGTCGGCGCGGGCGACGCGCGGCCCACGCTGCTGTGGCGCCTCGCCGAGCTGCGGCGCGCGCGCCTCGGCCAGGCCGACGAGGCGCTGCGCCTGTACGGCGAGATGCTCGCCGAGACGGGGCGCGCGCAGGGCCCGCTGCACGATCCGCCCGAGCTCGCGACGTTCGCGCGGCGCGACGCCGTCATCGCGCTGCACACGGCGCGCGCCGCCGTCGCACCCACGGCGCGCGATCGCGCGCGCGCGTTGCTCGATCGCGCGCTGCTGCTGCTCGAGCGTGGCCGCGGCGCCGACGCCGAGCGCGACGTCATGCGCGCGCTCGATCTCGATCCGCGCAACATCGACTGCGTGACGGCGCTCGAGCGATTGCACGAGGGCAGCGCGCGCTGGGTCGAGCTCGCGCACGAGCTGCGCCAGCGCGCCGCGGCCCTGCCGCCCGAGCCGGCGGCGCGCCTGTGGTTCGGCGCGGGCCGCGCATCCGAGCGCACGGGCGATCGCGTCGCCGCGCGTGAGGCCTATCGGCGCGCGATGTCGCTCGATCCCGCGCTGCCCGAGCCCATCGCGTCGCTGGGCGCTCTCGCGGCGCGCGACGGCGACTGGAACGAGGTCGCGACGCTGCTCGAGAGCGAGGCCGCGCTCGTGGGTCCGTCGGCGCGCAAGGGCCGCCTGCTCGCCGAGCTCGCGGCCGTGCACGGCGAGCGCCTCTCGAACCCGCAGCGCGCGATCGAGCTGCTCGACGCCGCGTCGACGCTGCTCCCCGAGGAGCCGCGCATGCTCGATCTCGCGTCGCGCTTCAACCTGCTCGCGGGCCGGTGGGAGGCCGCCGTGCAGGCGCTCGATCGCCTCGCGACCCTCGGGGCCGTGCCCCCCGACGCCGCCGAGCGCTACCACCTCGCGGGCGCGGCCGCCGAAAAAGAAGGTCAGCACGATCGCGCGCTCGTCCTCTACTCGCGCTCGTACGCGCGCAACACGGGCTATCGACCCACGCTCGAGCGGCTGTCGGTGATCTGCTTCGATAAGGATCAGTGGGACAACGCCTGGAAGGCGACCGAGGCGCTGCTCGACCGCCACGGCGCCGCGCTCACGCCCGCCGAGCGCGCCGCGCTCCTCGTGCGCTCGTCGCTCGCCGATCTGCACATCGCCGAGCGCGCGCAGGCGACGGCGCGCCTCGCGGCCGTCGTCACGCGTGGCGGCGGCTTCTCGCCCGACGTCGGCATCCGAGACGTCGCCGAGAGCTGGTCGGCCATGCGCGCCGAGCCGCGGCTGCTCGCGGGCATGGATCGCGCGCGCCGGGATCGCGTCGTGGCGCGTGCCACGGAGGCGCTCGCGCTCGCCGTCGCGACGACGCCGCCCGCGCTCGACGAGGTCCGCTTCGCGCGCGAGATCCTCGGATCGCTCGCCGTCGTCGAGGAGCGCTGGGACGACGCCATGGGCCTGCTGCTCGCGCTCGGCGACGATCCTTCGATGCCGCGCGCGGCCGCCTGCGGGTTCCTGATCGCGGCCGGTGATCTCCGCGCGACCAAGCTCGGCGATCGCGCGGGCGCGCAGCCGCTCTATGATCGCGCGGCCGCGCTGTCGCCCAAGGACTCGCGCCTCGTGACGCGCCAGCAGAGCGCCGTCGTGACGGCGATCGCGCACGACGTCACCGACGAGATGATCCTCTAGAGAACCGCGGCGCGCGCGTCGGCTCGGCGCGCGATCAAGAGCGCGACGCCGAGCGCGAGCACGACGGGCCCCGTGTGGAACACGAGCACGTGCGGCAGCGCCGAGGACATCCCGCAGCCGACGTCGAGCGCGGCGTGGCCCGCGAGCGCGCCGCCGCCGAGCGCGCCGATGAGCACGCGCCGGTCGAGCGTGCGCCGGCCGAACGCATGCGTCGCCACCCACGCCGCGACGCCCGCGGTCGCGGCCGTCAGCGCCTCGATCGCCGCGCAGTGCAGCCCGACGGCGGGGCCGAGCGTCGCGCCCGAGCCCGTGACGAAGGCCATCGCGAGCGAGGCCGCGAAGAACAGGAGGCCGTCACGCTTGGACACGGCGATCGTGAGCGCCGTGGACACGGCCGCGACGGCGGCCAGCGCGATCGAGAACGCGAGCGCGCGGCCTCCCAGGGGCGCGCGCATGAGCGCGAGCGGCAACGCCCAGGTCGCGAGCACGGCCGCGCTCACGACGGCGGCGAGCTTGCCCGCGACGGCGCGGGAGGCGTCGATCTCGCCCAATTCGGCTAAGATCGTCGCCGAAGCGCGCGCGAGCGCCGTCGCCGAAGGTTCCGGCAACGTCGCCTGCCCGAGCAGCGCGAGCAGTCGGCGTCCGTCCTCGAGAGCGCGCGCGCACGCGGCGCACGTGCGCGCGTGGGCCTCGGCGCTCACGCGCTCGGGCGCGTCGGCCGGCAGCGCCGCGAGCCCGACGGCGTCGGCCCCCAGTTGATCGCACGGCGTCAGGACGTCACCTCGGCCAGCATCGGCTGCAGCACCTGCCGCAAGGCTCCGTAGGCGCGGAACGCGCGCAGCTTGACCGCGCCCTCCGTCGTGCCGAGCACCTTCGCGATCTCGGCGAAGGTCATCTCCTCGAACCGGTTCAAATGGATGACGACGCGTTGCGACTCGGGCAGGCCGTCGACGGCGCGCCGCACGGCCTCGGCCGTGTCGCCGTCGATCGTCTCGCGGTGCGACGAAGTCTCTGACTGCGTTTTGGCCTGCGTTTCCTCGGCGCGCGCGAGCGCCTCTTCGTCACCGTCTTCGGCCAGCCGCTTGCGCCGCCGAAACTCGTCGAGCCGCACGCGCGCCGCGATGGTGAACGCCCACGGCGCGACGCGCATGTCCGCCCGATACGTGTCGCGGGCCTTGTGCAGCTTGAGGAAGGTGACCTGCAGCAGATCGTCAGCCGTCGCCTCCGCCGAGAAAGAGCGCCGAAAAAACCGATGCAGCCGCGGCGCGAGGCGCGAGAACAGCTGCTCGAAGGCGCGGCGATCGCCGGATACGTAGGCGGCCATCAACATCTCGTCGGTTGGTGAAGAAGGGTGATCCATCGTGGATACGCCGGCGCGTGTGCGGCCGTTACGGTCTCAGAGACGAGAGCTGACTAGGAATGTCAAAAAGACGAAATGTAGGTGAATTCCTTGCATCACTTACGTCGGGTCGTGTTAAAAGTACCGACACTTCAGGGCCCCCTCAAACTCTCTTCTCTTTAAAAAGGAAATTCAGCGCATGTCGACGAAACTCGGAAAGCTTTTGGGGGTTGTTCTGCTCTCGGGCGGTCTCGCGATCGCGGTGTCCGTGGGCGGCTGCAGCAGCAGCACGAACACGCAGAAGGACGCCGGCGCGGCTGGCAAGGACGGCGGCGGCACGGCCGGCAAGGACGGCGGCGCGGCTGGCAAGGACGGCGGCGCGGCCGCTGGACACGACGGCTCGACCGACACGGCGGCCTCGGACACCAGCACGGATACGGCGGCCACTGAGACCGGTACGGACACGGCGGCCACTGAGACCGGTACGGACACGGCCACGGAGGCCGGCCACGACGGTTCTGTCGACGGTGCGACGTCCGAGACCGGCGACGCGACGACCAGCGACGCGGCGACCAGCGAAGGCGGCTGATTTAGCCAGCTCTCCTTTCGGCAGGCGCCCCGGTTCGCGGGGCGCCCGTCCGAGGAGCTCGTCAGCGAGAAGTCGAGGCAGGCTTCCGTCCTTTGATGGCGGCGCCCACGATCGTGATGGGGAACGCCGTTCCCTTGAAGTACGTGTCGATCGCCTCCTTCGTAAAAAAGAAGACGTCCTGCATGTCCGCGCCGCGGCCGCCAATGCGCTTCCAGCGTGACAGCGGACCGAGCTCGACGAGCGGCGCGAAGAAGAACTCGCGCGCGCTTTTGAAGAGGATCTCCCAGCGTTCCACGGTGACCTCGACGTCGCCGAGGCCGGCCGCCTCGAGCCAGGCCATGGCCGCCGCGCCGTCGGGCAGCGACGCCACGTACTGATCGAGGGCGCTCACGCTGTCGGCGGTCCCGTTCTCGAGCAGGACGTCGCGGTAGATGTCGAGGAACTCGGCCCACGATCCGCGCAGCGGCGTCGTCATGACGACCTGGCCGCCCGGCGCGAGGACGCGCGCGATCTCTCGCGCGGCGTGCGCGGGATCGGCGAAGGCCGCGGCTTCGAGGTTCGAGACGACGACGTCGGCCGACGCGTCGGGCAGGGTCAACGGCGCCACCGGTCCGACGTCGAAGGTGACGCGGGTCGCTGCGTCCAGCTTCGCGCGTGCTTGGGTCACGAAGGGCGCGTCATCAACGGCGATGATGTGTGAGCTCGCGTCGAACCAGCGCGCGAGCTCGAGCGTGAGGCCGCCCGTCGCGCAGCCGATCTCGACGACGCGCGCAGACGGCCGTACGTCGAGCGCGCCCAAGAGGAGATCGCTGAACTTCTGCGCGAAGATCGGCCACACCTCGGCGTCGTAGACGCGCGCGAGCCGCTCCCGTTTTTCCAGCGCGCGCGCCGTGGCGGCGGGCGTCGGCGACGGACCGTCAGGCTTTTCGGAGGTCGTCACGAGGTCCGAAGCGCCGACGGTAGCACGAACGGCGACCGCTAGTGACGCCAGGGGAAGGGCGCGCGGCACATCACGCACTCGAGCGGCGCGCCGATCTTCGCCTGGCGCGTCGCCTCGGCCTGCACCCACGGGCGGACCTCCCACGGCGGGTTGTGCCGAACGTGCTGCTGGTGTCCGCACTCGAGCTCGGCGATCCACAGCCCGTCGGCGTCCTGGTGAAATCCCGTGATGCGCTTCGCGATCGCCATCGTTCAACGTGCTCCGGTCGTAGAGAGAAAACGCAGGACGGTCTGCTCGGCGAGCTGCTCGCCGAGGTCCCCTGAGATGAAGTCGAAGGCGTGCTGCGCGTAAGGGATGAGCAGCAGGTCGTGGCGCACGCCCGCGGCGTCGAGCCGCTCGGCCAGCCTCTGCGCGTGCGGCGCCGATACGAACGCGTCGCTGCCGCCCTGGATGAGCAGCGTCGGCGGCGACGCCGCCGTGACGTGGTTGAGGGGAGAGAGCAGCCGAAAGCGCGCGGCCTCGGTCGTGGGCGTGCCGCCCACGTAGTTGCCGACGCGCTGGGGGACGTCGAAGACGCGCGGGTTCGTCGGGTGCTCCCAGCCCCACACGAGATCGGTCGGGCCGTAGTACGAGATCACGGACGCGACGTGCGTGTCGCCCGCGTCGCAGCTCGGCGGCAGCGCCGGATCGTCGGCGTCGTAGGCCGCGAGCAGCACGAGGTGACCGCCCGCCGAGCGGCCGAGCAGCGACACGCGCGCGGGATCGACGTCGACACCCGCGTCGCGCGCGCGCCGCTTGACCCAGCCGATGGCGCATTTGACGTCGCCGATCGCCGTGCGCCAGTTCGGCTGCGGCGCGATCCGGTACTGGATGTCGAAGACGGCGTAGCCCTGCGCGGCGAGCCGCGCGCTCATGAGGGGCGCGCCGCCCTTGTCGTCGGCGGACCAGCCGCCGCCGTGCACGACGATCACGGCGGGCGCGCGCGTGTCCGCGGGCAGCGTCGGCCGATAGACGTCGAGCGCGAGCGCCCGACCGTCGACGTGCGCGTACACGAGCGTCTGCGACGGGTGCGGCGCGCCGTCGTCGACGGGCGCCGTGAAGTAGCGCGGAAAATCGAGGGCGACGCTTCGCTGCGCGGCGATTCGCAGCGCCTGCACGAGCGGCACGAGTGAGACGACGACGATCGCGAGCGCGAGCGCGGCCTGCGCGACGATCCACGGGCGCGAGCCCGCGGCGCGCGCGAGCGCCGCGGCCACGAGCGCGGCGCCGACGAGCACGAAGGTCTTCTCGTCGACGAAGATCGCGAGGAACGCGATCTGCTTGACGGGCGGCGGCGCGATGACGAGCGCGGCCGCCAACGCGGCGGCCGCCGTGAGGAGGATCGAGACCCAGCGAGCGAGCGCGCGCAAGCGGCGAAGCTACCACGCGCCTGCGGCTACACGTCGACCTTGAACCCCAGCGCGATGTCAGAGCCAGCGACGCCCCCGCGCAGGCCCCAGTTCTCCTGCGGGATCTCGTGCAGGACGATGAAGACATCGAGCCGCGGGACGCCGAGCGCCTCGAAGCGGTCGGCGATCGTCTTGTAGAGCGCGCGCTTCGCGTCGAGCGAGCGGCCTGTGAACGCGGCGATCGTCACGATCGTGAAGCGCTCGCCGCGGTTCGTCGGGACGTCGAAGTCCTCGGGTGCGTGCTCGACGATGCGCTGCGCGCGATCGTAGTCGGGGACCTTGAAGCAGGCGACGAGCGCCTCGTGAACGGCGTCGAGCAGGTCGCGCTTGAGCGCGGGCGGCAGGCCGCGCCGCGTGTCGATCGTGACGACTGGCATGGGACGAAGAGTTGAGCGCGGCGCAGACGCGAACGCAAGACGCGCTACTTCGTGACGAGCACGGTGGGCGGTTTCGTGCCGACGATCGGCGCGAGGAACCGGTTCAACGCGACGACGACCGCGCTCGGGATCTCGTGAACGCCGTCGAACGGGAACCACGTGACGTCGAGGCCGGCCGCCGCGAGCTCCTTGCGCAGGCGATCGGCCGACGCGAACGGCAGCGTCGGATCGGCGCGCCCGTGCGAGATGAAGACGCGCAGCCCACGGCGCTTCGCGAGGCCGCGCAGCCACGCCGCCTCGTCGACGGGCGTCACCGACAGGATGACGAGCGCCGCGATCGGCTCGTCGGTCGTGAACGCGATGTTGCTCGCCACGATCGCGCCTTGCGAGAAGCCGCCGAGCACGAGCGGAGCTTTGGGCATGCGATGCATGAGCGCCCGCACGCGCGCCGTCGCCTCGTCGAGCCCCGGCGGATGCGTCGCCGAGAGATCGGGCAGCCGCGCGCCTTTGGGCACGTGGTCCTCGAGATCGAGCCGCCACCACGCCCGCCCACCGATGGGCCCGTCGGGCGGCGACGTCTTCTCGGGCGCCTCGGGGAACACGAAGCGCGCGCGCCGCGGCACCTCGATCGTCTTCGTGAACGGGAGCCAGTCCTTCGCCTTCGCGCCGTAACCCTGGAGCAGCAACAGCGTGGGCGGCCCCTTGCCGCCGCGCACGAGCGTCGTGAGCGGCGCCGCCGGTCCCGTCCCCGCGCCCGTCGCGCCGAGCGCGGGCGCGGACAGCGCGCAGCCGACGAGCGCGAGAAATGCGAGACGGATCACAGACTGACCTGGAGCATGAATGCTCCAAGCGTGGGTACTCCCGCGCTCAATACAAGTCACGTCGGCTTCACAGAACCACGTGGCCCGTTCGCGCTGCCCAATATTTTTTTCGCGACACCGTAACCCTCGCGGACCGCCCGCTGTATCAACGCCGGCTCCTCCGGGGGGCTCCCATTTTGTGCCGAGGAGGTTTCGATGACGTTTCGTTCGAGCTTGGTGTCCGTGATGGTTCTTGGATCACTCGCTGCCTGCAGCAGCAGCAACGGCAAATCGCCGGATGGGTCGGCGTCGGCCGCGGCACAGACGCCACCGACGGGCGCCACGGCCGTCGAGGCGTGGCTCGCCTTGGGTGACTATAAGTCGTGGCATTGCGAGACGGCGTCGCACGCCGCGCGCTCGCCCTCGCCACATGGGTTCAACCGCATCTGCTCAAACGACGCTCTGTCGAACAGTGCCACGGGCACGGGCGTGTGGCCCGAGGGTGCGGCCGCCGTGAAAGAGCTGCTTGCCGACGCGACTTCGACGACGCCCGTGGGTTACGCCGTGTACTTGAAGACCGCAGCCGACAGCGCAGCGGGCGCGAATTGGTACTGGTACGAACGCGTGCCGCTCGACAGCACGGCGGCGCCGCACGACGCCACGACGGGCGTCGTCGCCGACGGCATGGGCTCGAGCGGCACCGCGATGTCGATCTGCGTTTCTTGCCACAGCGCCGCGGGCTCGGACGCCGCGCACACGCCGTCTCCCGGCGGCCGTGACGAGGTCTACACCGCGGTTCACTAGCGGGCCGCGCGCGTCACGTCGTGCCGGTCGCGTCCAAGCGCGCCCGCACGTGGGCGACGTGGTCGCGCAGGACGTAGACCTGGTCGGCGAACGACAGCGGCGTCTTGAGCTCGGCGACGGCGTGTTGGATGTCGTCGAGGCGGCGCGTGATGTCGTGGCGCTCGTCGTCGGTGCGCGCGCGCGCCATCTCTCGCTCGATCGCCATGAGCGCGCCGTACCAGCGGTAGATGCGCGAGCTCACGCGCCAGCGGTAGATCGTCGGCACGGCGCGCGACATGGGCACGACGATGACGAGCAGGGGCAGCACGACGACGAGCACGCGATCGACGAGGCTCGCGAGCCAGAAGGGCAGCATCTTGTACAGCGTCTGCTGTCCCGTCTTGTAGTAGCGGATGGCGTCGTTGCTCACGGGGAAGTCGTGCTCGAGCGGCGCCGGGTACTCGCCCGCCTTGCGGTACATACCGGGGGCGCTGTGGATCTCGCGCGCCGCCGAGATCAGCATGTCGGAGATCGCGGGGTGGATCGACTTGCGCGCGACGAGCTCGACGGCGGGACCGATGAGCGACACGTCCTCGGACGGGTAGTTCTTGCCGAGATCGAGCGCGCCCTCGGGCAGCGTCATGTGCGACAGGAACTTCAGCCGCCGCACGTAGCCCTCGGCCTGGCGGAAGCTCATGAGGCGCACGCCGGCGTCTTCGCGCAGCCCGCGCATGACCTCGGGCGTCGCCGAGTCGCCCATGAGGAACGCGGCGTCGATCTTTCCCGTGACGAGCGAGCGGGCCGCGTCCTCGCCGTGCTCGGGCACGAGGGTCGCCGTCTTGTCGTCCATGCCGTTGGCCTTGAGCAGCTTGAGCGCGAGCGCGTGCGTGCCGCTGCCCTCAGCGCCGATGGCGATGCGCTTGCCTCTGAGCTCGCTCAGCTGATCGATGGGCTTCGGCAGGCGGTAATAGACCATGAGCGGCTGCGTGAAGACCGTGCCCAGCGACACGAGGTGAGTGATGTCGACGCCGTCGGCGAGGCCGCCCTGCACGAAGCCGACGTCGATGTCGTCCTTCGGGCTCGCGAGGTGCTCGAGGTTGTCGAAGGCGCCCTCGGACGGCACGACGTCGACCTTCACGCCGTGCGACTCGATGATCTTCTTGTAGCGGTTGGCGAGCGTGCGGTAGCTGCTGCCCTCCGAGCCGCTGATCATGCGGATGTGGGTGGGCGGCGCCGTCTGCACGAGCTTGCCCGTGAACGCGAAGGCCCCCGCGATGATCAGCACGGCGGGCACGCCCACCATGAGGCCGTCACGCCAGGAGATCTCGCGTAGGCGGGCCCTCGGTTTGCGGCCTTCGTCGCTCATGCGCGCGATTGTAGCCGAGGGATGGAGCGACCGGGGGCCGTCGTCCGCTACCGAGCGGGCGGCGCGGCCGACGACGCGGGCGTCCACCCGAGCGCCTTCATGCGGGCGGCGATCGACTCGGCCACCAACGCGACGGCGTCTTTGTTCCAGTGGCTGTCGTCGCGCCAATAGATGTAGCGATGATCGGGGAGCCCCACCCTGGCGGCCGACTGCAACGACGCCGTGACGTCGAGGTTGGCGATGCCGGCAGCCTGGAGGGCAGCTGACATTTCGGCGAGATAGCGCGGGCCCGTCAAGGCGGCGGGAGGACTCATCGTGAGCGGGCCGTAGACCGTGTACTTGGTGGGAACGAGGACAACCAGGAAATGAAGGCCACGTCGTTCGAGGTGGTCGGCGAGGTGACGCCAGTAGGGAATTCCCAGGTCAGCCGGTCGCTGTGGGCTTTCATCCTGCGTCTTGTCGAGGGGCAGGAACAGCATCGGATCGCCGTTTTTCAGCGTCTCGAGGTCAGCGAATGGCGCGAACGAGTTCGGGAGGACGACGTCGTTCTCGACGAGCTTGCGGGCGCGCACCAACATGACCCGCAAGGGCGACACGTCGAGCCAGTGATTCATTTCAGCGTAAGCCATCCGCAGGTCGAGGTAGCGATCCCCAAACGTGCGCCTGAGCCGCGCAACCATCCGGCCCGCGTTGGGGTTGCCGATGGTTGGCGGATCGTTCCGTTCGAGGTGCTCGAGGATGTACGTGCCGCCGGGCGCGACGTTCACTCGATCCAGGAGGGCATCCACGTGGAAGTCGTCGTCGTCGGAGGCGCCCGCGTTGTAGACGCCGCCGCCCAGCAACGCCGATAGTTGCGCGGGCAGGGTCTCGTCGTCGCTCATCGTCGAGCCGAAGGTGAACGACGTGCCCGCCACCAGCGCGACATGAGGCGCGCCCGGCGGCGCGGTGTTGCGCAGGCCCAAGGAATCGGTGGTGACGACCTCGCGGTGGTACTGCCGCAGCCAGGGTCGGTTTCCCATCGGGGCCAGGTCGCCGTACGCCCTGTCGTTCACGTAGCGTTCGTTGGGCCGAAAGCTCGCCAACAGCGAGGGCGGTTTTTTCGTGAGGACCTCCCAGGCTTGCGTGACGAAGGGATCGGCGCTCAGGGCCTCCCAGCCGCGAAAGGCGACGGCGTCGTAGGGCAAGAATCGGCTGCCGACGTCCAGCACCAGGCCGAGCACGAGCACCGCCGGGATGAGCCGGCGAAGAGCGATCGGTCCGGGCGCGCGTTCGTTCATGTCAGAACTGGAAATAGAGAAAGGGCGAGTCGCCGACGGCGTAGATCATCACCAACGCGGCGCCGAAGCCGGCGGCGAGGGAGAGGGCGACGGGGCGGGTCCAGCGATGGGACAGCTCGAAAGTGTTCTTGCCGACCATCGCGATGAACGTGCAGAGGATCATCATCGCGACGAGCGTCACCTGACCGGTGACGTGGGCGCCACCGACCGCTCCGAACATGGTCCTCAACATGTCCGTCGCCATGGCGAGCGAGGTCGCACGGAAGAAGACCCAGCCCACGAGCGCGAACCCGAACATCGAAGCTCTCCGGACGACGGCCGGCAAGACGTCCCAGCGAGATCCGAAGCGTTTGTAGAGCGCGAGAAGCACTCCGTGATAAACGCCCCACACGACGAAGGTCCAGCTGGCTCCGTGCCAGACTCCGCCCAGGATCATCGTCACCATGAGGTTGACGTAGGCGTGCCGGCGGTTGCCGCCGAGCGGGATGTAGAGATAGTCGCGCATGCACGTCGACAAGGAGATGTGCCAACGGCGCCAGAAGTCCGAGGGGTCGAGCGCCTTGTAAGGCGAATTGAAGTTCTGCGGGATGCGGAGGCCGAACAGCGCGCCGAGGCCGACCGCCATGTCGCTGTACCCCGAGAAGTCGAAGTACAGCTGATACGAATAGGCCGCCATCACCAACCACGTGGTCGCCGTCGACAGCGTCTCGTAGTGCGCCAGCGCGGGGTTGATGATCGCGGCGATGGTGTCGGCCACCAGGACCTTCTTGATCATCCCGATGGCGAAGAACGACCAGCCACGCTCGGCGTGGGCCGAACGGTCCTGTTGGTCCAGGTGGTCCAGGTCGCCCTCGATCTGTCGAAAGCGCACGATGGGTCCGGCGACGAGCTGACAGAAGAGCGAGACGTAGCAAGAGAACTCCCAGAAGTTTCGCGTCGGAATGATCGTCCCGCGATAGGAGTCCACGATGTAACTGATCGTGTGAAACGTGTAGAAGGAGATGCCGATCGGAAGAATGATGTCGACAGTCGGCACCGACAGCGGGTGGTGGACCGCGACGCTCAGCGCG
>DATAZS010000548.1:0-4828 GCA_036271915.1 Polyangia bacterium | reverse complement strand
ATCCGGAGCCCGTGGCCGCCGCGCCTGCACCCGTCGAGGATCCGCCCATCCCAGCGGCGCCGGCGCCGGCGCGAACCATCGCCACGGCGCACCCTGTCCATCATCACCATCACAGCGCCGCGACGAACGTTCCGACCGATGTCGACGTCGGCGACGACGACGGCGTCCTGGCTCCGTCGGCGCCCTGACGTCGCGGGCGCGGTCAGCCCTTCTTGATGAAGACCTTGACCTCGCTCGGGCCGAGCTGGTCCTTGAGGGCTCCGCCCTCGACGCGGCAGTCGTAGTTGGACGTGTATTCGTGCCACTCTCCGTCCTCGAGCCCGCAGTCGCCGACGACGACCTCTCCCGTCGGCGCGTGCTTGAGATTGACGGCGACGAGGACGACGCCGCCGGCCTCGTTCCAGCGCTTGAACGCGAAGGCCTTGCGCGCCGGATCCTTGAAGCAGACCTCGAACGCGTCCCCGCGCAGCGCGGGGTTCCGCAGGCGCAGCTGAAAGAGGCCCTTCACGTGCGCGCGCAAGCCGGCGTTCTGCGCGTTCTTCAGCAGTGACCAGTCGAGCGGACGCGGGTCGAGGCTCTTCTCCGACGCGGCGCCGAACTCCTGGCCCATCCAGATCATGGGCATGCCCGGGATCGTCGCGAGGATGCCGAGCCCGAGCTTCACGCGCGCGAACGCGACGTCGTCGAACATGTTGCCCTTGTCGCCGAGCTGCTGCATGAGACGATCGTGATCGTGGCTCACGATGTAGTTCACGCAGCGACCGCCCGTGGCATAGCCGTTCTTCGCTGGATCGAGCGCCGCGAGGAAGCCGTCCAGATCCTCCGGTGACTGGCCGTCGTTCGACTGCTCGGTCAGCAGCGCGCGGAAGTGCGCGCCCAGCGAGAAGCGCCAGGCCGCGACCATGGGTCCGTCGGGGTAGCCCGTGATGGCCGGATCCTCAGGCACGTGCTCCGCGACCGTGAGGAACGGCTTGCGGCCACCCACCTGATCGAAGCCCGCGCCCGTGAGCTCGCGGAGGGCGTCGAAGTTGGCGATGGCGCGGGTCGCGTCGAACCGGATGCCGTCGACGTGGAACTTCTCGACCCAGAATCGAATCGACTCGATGACGTACTTCCGCGCGGGGAAGACCTTCAGGCGCTCGTCGTAGTGCGCGTAGTCGAACTTCGGTCCCCACTGCATCTCGGGCGGGTCGGGGTTCTTCTCATAGTACCAGTAGGCGTAGTCGATCTTCGCGAGGGGAGACTCGGAGTCGGCGTGGTTGTAGACGCCGTCGATGACGACGCGCATGCCGCGCGCGTGACACTCGTCCACCAACTGGCAGAGCTCGTCGGCGCTGCCGTAGACGCTCGCGACGGCGAAGAGGCTGCGCAGGTTGTAGCCCCACCCTTTCCCGGGGAAGAACTTCACGGGCATGAGCTCGATGCAGTTGATGCCGAGGTCGCGCAGCTCGTCGAGCCTCGCGATGACGTCGGTGAACGTGCCGCGCCGATCCTTCGTGCCGCCAAAGTCGCCGACGAGCAGCTCGTAGATCACGAGGTCTTGGTTCTGGGGCAGCGGGACGTCGTCGTGCCGCCAGATGTACTCCGTCCAGATCTGCTTGCCGCCTTTGACGCGAACGATCGCGTTCTCGTGGTCGTCGCTCGTGACGTGCAGCGCGTACGGATCGAAGACCTCCAGAGTTTCGCCCTTCGCGAAATAGCTCAGTGACTTGACCCGAAATTTGTACGCGTGATCGCCGTCGGCCAGATCGACGGCGCGACGCCACCAGCCGTCGTCGCCTTTCGTCATGGCGAGCGGCTTCCAGTCGCTGAAGTCGCCGACGAGCTCGACGACCTCGTTGTAGGGAGCGAAGAGCGCGAGCTCGACGGCCACTACGCGGTCCTGCGGCGCAGACCGTGATAGACGCCCAGGACGATGACCGCGCCGATGATGGACGCGATGATGCCCGGACCCGTGTCTCCCGCGTGGTAGATGCCGAGCGCCCGACCGAGCATGCCCGCCACCATGGCGCCCACGATGCCCAACAGAGCCGTGACGATGATGCCGCCAGGATCTTTTCCGGGAACGAGCGCCTTGGCGATCGCGCCAACGATGAGACCGACAATGAGAGACCAGAGAAGATGCATGTGGATTCCTTTCGATGTGTCCGCGCGGTAACCGATTTGGGGGAGGCAGGGATACACGAGCAAGCGCCGTGCCTCCCGGTCCGGTGCCGTCGGACGCGCGAACGTGCATGTCCCGTCGTCACTGACAGCCAACGCGCTACCGCCACGTAACCTCGAAAAGAGCCCGGCGCTCCGACCTGTCGCGCCAAGCACTCCTTTTGCGGCGGCACAATTGTTGCGAACCCCGATGGAATGGCTCCCGGCAACAAAGTTCTCGTCGTCGACGACGATCCGGAGTGGATGGAAGCGATCACCGATTTCCTCACGGAGGAGGGATACTCGGTGGACGGCGCGGCAAACGGCGCGGTTGCCATGGAGAAGCTCGCGCTCGCCGAACCCATCCTCGCCGTCGTGACGGACGTTCAGATGCCCGTCATGGACGGGAACGAGCTGCTCGCGCGGCTGCACGCGCGGCGTCCTTCCCTGCCGGTCATCGTCGTGACGAGCGAGCACGTGACCGGCGACGAGCCGCACCTGTATTGGGCTCTTCGCGTGCTCCGCAAGCCCGTCGCCGTCGAAGACCTTCTGGCGGCGATGGCCGAAGCCTCAAAGCGGAGCATCGCGAAGGCCCCGGCGCCTCGCCGTTCGCTATGGGCGGCTTTTCGTACGTTGTGCACATCGCTGACGACACCCGTCCACGCCGTCGTGGTCACGCTCGCCGTCGCGTCGTCGTTCGCGCTCGCGAATCATTGGCTCTCGCGCCCGCGGTGAGCCGCGAGCCCGTCAGGCGCGCGACGGAGCGACGCAGTACTGCTTGAGGATCTCGGCGACGGCGTCGATGTCGAACGGCTTGTAGAGGACGCTGACGTCCTCTTTGACGCCGACCATTTGATCGTTGGCGCCCGTCATGATGACGCACGGGATCGCGGCCCACGTCGGGCTGCGCTTGATCGTCCTCAACAGCTCGATGCCCCCCATGATGGGCATGAACAGATCGATGAGCACGACGGACGGCTGGTGGTCGTCGAGCAGATCGAGCGCCTGCTGCCCGTTCGCGGCGCGCAGCACGTGAACGCCCATGCTCTCGGCGAAGTCTGCGAGGACCGCAGACAGATCCGGGTCGTCGTCGACCACCAGAATTTCGCACGTCGCCATGTTTGCCAACGATCCGTTACCGCAACGGGTCGCGCGGTGCCAGGACTATCGACGGTTGGCGACGGGCTCGGGCCGCGCAAGTTGCGCTGACGAAATCGGCACCTCGCCGTTCTTGAGCTTCTTCTCCATGGCGGCGCGCGCGAGGGGCGTGTCGGGAACGGCGACCGCGTTGTCGTCGGCGACGACGCGCGTGCCGTACTCGTTGGCGTAAACGCGCGTGAACTCGGCGCCGTAGAGCACGATGAGCGACGAGTAGTAGATCCACACGAGCAAGACGGCCAGCGATCCCGCGGCGCCGAAACTCGACGCGACGCTGGCCTTGCCGATGTAGAGCGAGATGCCGAACTTGCCCAGGTGGAAGAGCCCCGACGTCACGAAGGCGCCGACCCACACGTCGCGCCACGCGATCTTGACGTCGGGGAGGATCTTGAAGATCGCGGCCAAGACGAGCGCGACGAGCCCGAGCGAGAGGCCGTAGCTCAACAGGTATCCGACGACGACCCAGCCGCGCACGAGGCCGCCCAGCCATCCGTCGAGGAGCGCGACGGCCGCGCTGACGACCAACGAGACCAGCAGCAGGAAGCCGAAGCCGAGCACGATCCCGAACGACAGCAGGCGATCACGGATGATGCCCCGGATGCCGCGGCCTGGTTTCGCGACGACCTTCCAGACGGTGTTGAGCGCGTCCTGCAGCTCGATCATGACGCCCGTCGCGCCGACGATGAGCGTGACGAAGCCCACGACGGTCGCGACGACGCCGCCGCCGTGCCGGCTCGCCTTCTCCAACATCGTCTGAATGGCCTTGGCCGCGTCGGCGCCCAGCAATCCCGAGAGCTGCGCCACGATCTTGCCCTGCGCCGCCGTGGCGCCGAGCGCGAGGCTCGCGACGGCGATGACCATGAGCAGCAGGGGCGCGAGCGAAAAGATCGTGTAGTACGACAGCGACGCCGCCAACCGCGGCGCGTTGTCATTGCTCCACTCGACGCCGGCCGACTTCAGCAGGCCCCCGATCTTCTTGGATAGCTTGAGCGGCGACAGACGCATGCCGGAAGCGTAAGTCCGACCGCGGGCCGCGTCAGAAGATCTGCCCGGCCGCGAAGTACGCGCCGATCGGTTGGGCGTCCGGCGACCACGCGACGTCGGCGCGCACGATGAACGTCTGGCCTTGCAGCAGGCGGAGCCCGCCGCCGATCCCGTACTTGAGACCGAGGCCCGTGCCGTCGAGCTCGGGGTGGCTGTGCCCGAGCTCGGTCCAGCTGCGGCCGCCGTCGAGGAACGCCGCGACGCCCAACACCATGTGCTTGCCCTTGAGCGTGAAGGGCAGGACGTCGTGTCGCGCCTCGAGGTTCTCGAACAGCTTCACTTTTCCGTAGTACCGCTGCGCGGGGACTCCGCGCACGGCTCTGCCGCCACCGATGGCGGGCGTGTCGGCGAAGCGCGCCAGCTCCCAGAACGGCGGATCGCCGAGCAGCGCGTCCCCCACGACCCGAAACGAGATCGTGAGCCCGGGGAGCGGCGTCCCGTAGAATCGAGAGGTCAGCGTGAGGTGCTCGTAGCCGAAGCGAAG
>DATAZS010000547.1:0-4857 GCA_036271915.1 Polyangia bacterium | reverse complement strand
CGCGATCATGAAGCGGTCCAGATCGCCGTCGAGGGCGTCGTCGACGTGGCTGTCCTTGATGCCCGTGCGGTGGTCGTTGACCATGCGATACGGCGCGAGGACGTACGAACGAATCTGGCTGCCCCACTCGATGGCCTTCTTCTGGGCGTGGATGTTGCCCATCTTCTCTTCCTGCTTCTTCTGTTCGACCTCGAACAGCTTCGCCTTCAGGATGCGCATCGCGACGGCTCTGTTCTTGTGCTGCGAGCGCTCCTGGTCCGAGTGCACGGCGATGCCCGTGGGGATGTGCGTGAGACGCACGGCCGACTCCGTCTTGTTGACGTGCTGGCCGCCCGCGCCGCCCGAGCGCATGACGTCGACGCGCAGATCCTTGTCGTCGATCTCGATCGTGATGGTCTCGTCGATGTCGGGATAGATGAAGGCGCTCGCGAACGACGTGTGGCGCCGCTTCGCGCTGTCGAAGGGCGAGATGCGCACGAGCCGGTGCACGCCCGCCTCCGCGCGCAGCCAGCCGTAGGCCCACTCACCCTCGACGAGGATCGTCGCGCTCTTGATGCCCGCCTCGTCGCCGGGCTGCAGGTCGAGCGACTCGATCTTGAAGCCGCGGCGTTCGGCCCAGCGCGTGTACATGCGCAGCAGCATCTGCGCCCAGTCTTGCGACTCGGTGCCGCCCGCCCCCGCGTTGATGCTCACGAGCGCGCCGTTCTGGTCGTACGGACCCTGCAGCATGCGCGCGAATTCCATCTTCGTGACGACGGCCTCGGCGCCCGTGAGGGTCCCGTCCGCCTCGAGCGCCGCGGCGTCGTCCTTAACCTCGCTCGCGAGCTCGATGAAGACCTGAGCGTCCTCGCACGCCTTGAGCTGCGCCTCGAACGACTCGACGACCGACTTGAGGCGCCCCTGCTCCTTCATCGTGACCTGGGCCTTGTCGCCCGCCGTCCAGAACTCGGGCGACGACGCCAGGTCGTCGAGCTCCGCTATGCGCAGTTTTTTGCCGGCGATGTCAAAGATGCCCCCGGAGAATCTCCAGGCGGCTCTCCAACTTCGTGAGGCGTTCGCGCAGCGGGCCGATTTCCATGGCGCGGAATCTACCAGATCGCGCGCGCGACTAAAGGGCCAGCGTGACGTAGAGATAGTTGAGGCACATCTCGTCGGTGGTCTTGTCGCCCCAGCGCAGCGGCGCCGACACCATCTGCGCGCCGTTGATGATGGGCTCGTCGGCCGCCATGTTGTCGAACGTGCAGTCGACGTGGACCTTGTCGCCGGGCACGACCTTCATGGGCTGCTCGTAGTAGTAGAACTGCTGCCAGTGGAAGTTCCACTTGGGGATGTCGACGGCGCACGTCGCGCTGCCGTCCGCGTGCTCGACCTGCACCTTGATCTCCGTGCCGTGCAGGTGCATGTGCGGGACGACGCCCCACAGGTTGTAGCTGAGCGAGCCCGTGATCGGGAGGTCAGCGCCCACCGTTTCGATCGTGTTGGCGGGGATGACGAAGGTCGTGTTCGCGACGGGCTCGATGACGGCGCGGTTCTTCGCGAGGATCGGTGTCTTCGCATAGAACAGGTCCGCCGTCGTCCGATCGGTGACGTGCTTCACCGTGAGCAGGTTGTAGTGGATCTGCACGACGATCTGCGTGCCCGCGTCGAGGTGGATGCCCGTGGGCGCGGGGAACGCCGTCGCGCCCGAGCCCGGCACCCAGCCGCCCACGACGGGCGTCGCGTCGACGCCCGTGCCGCCGAAGCAGGTCCAGCCGGAGCCCGCCTCGGCCGCGTCCTTCGCTTGAACGGCCGCGAGCTTGTCGGACGTCACGGCGAAGAGCAGCACGTGGTGCACGGTGGCCGTCGAGCCGGGGTGCACGTTGAAGCCGATCAGATCCTGCGCCGTCGTGAGCGCCGGATCGATGAGCGTGCAGTGATAGTCGTCGGTGAGCGCGTCGTTCGGGTGATAGTCGGCGCCCGGGTCGAGCGTCGCGCTCGGCGTGCCGAGGTCAGGGCCGAGGTTCGGCGCCACGACGGGCGCCGTCGCGGGATCGCCGGCGGGCGCGCCCTGCTGCGACCACGCGCCGATCGTCGCGATCTCTTGCGGCGTCAGCACGCGCTGGTCGCGGAAGTCGCCGCAGCTCTGCTCGGGCATCCACGGCGGCATCACGAGCTGCGCCGTATCCCCGGCCATGAGCGCGGCCGTCTGCTTCGCGTCGTCGTAGGTCTGCAGCGCGAACGGCGCGATGCCGTTCGTCGTGTGACACATCTGACAGTGCTCTTGAATGATGGGCTGCACGTCGTGGTAGTAGGTCACGGGCCCGACGTCGTACGCGGGGCCGCCGTCCATCGCGCCGCCCGAGCCGCCCGTGACGCTCGCGTCGGCGTTGCCGGCGCCCGACGCGCCGGACGCTCCACCGCCCGTGGGATCGTGGAGGCTCGTTCCGCCGCCGCACGCGGCGAAGGCGAACAAGCTCGTCCCCCAAAGGCCGATCAGGGCTCTCGAATGTCCGAGCGAAGCGCGTCGCATCGATAGTTCTCCTTCAGGCGCACGTACTTCTGCGCCATGGCCCGATGAAAGGTCTCGTCTTCTTCCTTGAGCGTCTTGACGACGCGGCCGGGCGCGCCCAGCACGAGGCTGTGCGGCGGAATCACCGTCCGCGATGTCACGAGCGCGCCCGCGCCCACGACCGAGCCGTGACCGATGACGGCGCCGTCGAGGATCGTCGCCTGCATGCCGATCAAGCACCCCGCCTCGATTCGACAGGCGTGCAGCATGGCGCGATGCCCGACGACGGTCTCTTCGCCGATCTCGCACGGGCCGTCGTCGGCGACGTGAACGACGGTCCCGTCTTGAATGTTGGCGCGCGCGCCCACGGTGACGGGCGCGAGATCGCCGCGCAATACGGCGCCGTACCAGATCGAGACGTCATCGCCGAGGCGCACGTCACCCGCGAGCGCCGCCCCCGCGGACAGCACGACGCGCGCGCCGAACGTCGGCAGCGCACGCAGGTAGCGGTCGAGGATCGCGCGTGGGAAGCGAGCACGCAGCACGGCGAGGCGCGCGTCGAGCTCGGCGGCGTCGGGGAGCGGTCCCGTGACGGCCGTCACCGAGTTGGAGATCATGGCCATGGCCTGTCCATTGGACACGGCGGCCCGCGAAAAGACAAACGCTACGGGCTAATCAAACGGAGCTGGCGCAGGCGCGCGGGCGGCTCGTCGGCGATCGGGTAGTTGCCCGAGAAGCAGGCGTCGCAGAAGCCCTTGCCGCCCAGATCGGCGCCGGCACCCACCTCGACGCCCTTTTGGATCGGCTGTCCCTCGACCGACGCGTACAGCCCCGGCAGCGAGAGGTAGCCGAGCGAGTCGGCGCCCACGAGGTCACGGATCTGTTCGATCGTGTTGTGCGAGGCGATGAGCTCCTCTTTCGTGGGCGTGTCGATGCCGTAGCGGCACGGGCCCACGGTCGGTGGCGAGCTGATGCGCATGTGCACCTCGCGCGCGCCCGCCGAGCGGATCATGTCGACGATCTTGCGCGACGTCGTGCCGCGCACGATCGAGTCGTCGACGACGACGACGCGCTGGCCGTTCAGGACCTCGCGCACGGGCGACAGCTTCAGCTTCACGCCGAAGTGGCGGATCTGCTGCGACGGCTCGATGAACGTGCGCCCCATGTAGTGCGAGCGCATGAGGCCCTGGTCGTACGGGATGCCGCTCTCGCGCGCGTAGCCGATCGCGGCGGCGACGCCCGAGTCGGGCACGGGGACGACGACGTCGGCGGGCACGGCGTGCTCGACGGCGAGGCGGCGGCCCATGCGCTCGCGCGCGCGGTACACCGAACGGCCGTCGATCGTCGAATCGGGGCGCGCGAAGTAGACCCACTCGAACACGCAGCGACGAGGCGCCTGCGCGGCGAGCGGGCGCACCGAGCGCGGGCCGTTGCGATCGATGAGCACCATCTCGCCCGGCTCGACGTCGCGCACGAACTCGGCGCCGATGAGCTCGAAGGCGCACGACTCGGACGACACGACCCACGTCACGCCCGACGGCTTGACGACGCGGCCGAGCACGAGCGGCCGGAAGCCCATGGGATCGCGCACGGCGATCACCATGTCCTCGGAAAGAAACACGAGCGAGTACGCGCCGCGCACCTGCGACAGCGCGTCTGCGATGCGATCGGGCAGCGTGTGCTCTTTCGAGCGCGCGATGAGGTGGACGATGCACTCCGTGTCGGCGGTCGTCGTGAAGATCGCGCCTTCCGCCTCGAGCCGATGGCGCAGCTCGTTGGCGTTCACGAGGTTGCCATTGTGGCCGATGGCGACCGAGCCGCCCGCGTAGTCGACGGCCAGCGGCTGCGCGTTCTTCTCGGTCGAGTCGCCCGCCGTCGAGTATCTAACGTGGCCGATGGCGGCGTGCCCCGGCAGGTGCGCGAGACGATCGGCCGTGAAGATGTCGTTCACGTGCCCCATCTCGCGCACGGGACGCAGGTTCTGCCCGTCGGTCGCGACGATGCCCGCCGACTCCTGCCCGCGGTGCTGCAGGGCATAGAGGCCGAGGTACGCGAGGTTCGAGGCCTCAGGATGTCCGTAGATTCCGACGATGCCGCACATGGTTCGTGCGGGCGGGAGGCTAGCACACGATGCGCAAACACCTAGAGGGAATAACCTGACGTGCGCATGGATTTACGCGTCGAGATGGTTCGGGCATACTGCCGCGCAGAAAATTCATGATCGAAGTCAAAGGTCTGACGAAGTACTACGGCGAGCATGCCGCGATCTCCGACCTGAACTTCAGCATCGCTCAGGGTGAGGTCATCGGCTTTCTCGGGTTGAACGGCGCGGGCAAGAGCACGACGCTGAAGGTGCTGGGGTGCGTGCT
>DATAZS010000546.1:0-11075 GCA_036271915.1 Polyangia bacterium | reverse complement strand
ACCCTCCCAGGGTCCCCGCTTCAGCGAAGCGCGGCTTCGCCGCGCGTGAGCGAGCGCGGGGGGCACGGGGACCCCTCCCAGGGTCCCCGATCTAGAGACATACGCCGAAGATCGTGTCCTTCGTGAGCGTTTGGCAGGCCTTGCCGTTCGCACACTCGTTGGGTGACGTGCAGGTCATGCCGCTCGCGTTGCAGCCGCAAACGGCGCGGCACTGCTGCGTCTTGCCCATGATGTTGCAAATGTATCCGGGCGCGCATTGGTTCGAGCCCGTACAGGTGTCGCCGTCGGTGCCAAGGCGCGTCGCCTCTGGGCACGCGCAGTCGACCTGATCCATTCCGAGGACGACGAGGCACGACAGACCCGAGGGGCAACGCGAGCCCGATTTTACTGAGATGAGGCGCGGGTCGCATGCGAACGTGCACGTGTGGTACGCCGTGGCGACGCCGTCGCACTCGACGGGCCCCGCGCACAAGCTCGTCGTCGCGACCACGCCCGCCTCGACGGGCCCGGTGGGGCCACCGCCGTCGCCACCGTCTGGAGCCGGCGCGTCGGCGCCCCCGTCCGAAAGCGCGTCGGTCCCGCCGTCGCTCGGCGTCGACAGCGCCGAGGTCGTCGTTGACGTCTTCGTCGACGGCGACGTAGTCCCGCAGCCGTTGTCGGTGTCGCAGAAGCGCAGGCACACTTTGACGCCACAGCCGGTTTTCGAGTAGTCGAAGCACTGCGAGCCGGCCGCGCAGTCCGCGTTGCTGTTGCACAGTGATCCTGGCGCGCCCGTACCACCCACCGTGCACTCGCCCATGTGGGTCATGCAGTTGACCTGGCAGGTCTCGTCGCCGGCGCACATAGGCGTCGTCGGGTCACAGCCCGGAAATTTCGGCGGCGTCGAACCGTCGGGCGTTCCGCCGTCGGCCGTCGAGCAGTCGGCGGCCGGCACGATCGTCGCCGTCGCCGTCATGATGCCGGCCTGGCGAAGCACCGTCGCCGCTGTGCCGTAGCCGATCGTACAGCCGTCGGTGTTCTCCACCGTGACCGCGAGATCGACCGTGCCCGACACGCCGCCAGAGAAGCTCACCGTGAGGTCGGTCGTGTTCTCCTCGTCGATCGTGAGGGTGTCGGTTCCCTTGGGCGGCGGGTAGGTCAGCGTCGCGAGCTTGTTGCCCTGCGCCTGCGACACCGCGACGATCACCTTCTTGACGCCCCTGATGGGCGTCGGCGTCGAAGACTGCAGCGAGAGCAAGACGATCGACTTCGGGCTCGAGCACGCCGCGAGCACGAGCGCACCGAGCACCGCCCCGAGCCAGCGCTTAGAACGCACGCATGTCTCCGAGCTTCGTGCTGGGCGTCGTCGGATTGGCCGAGTTCACCGCGAGCACGAGCACGACGGCCGCCGTGATGACGACCACGCCGATCGCGCCCCAGAACCAGCGCGTCTCGTAGACCCGCGGCCGCGGCTGGCGCGGCGGCACGCTGCCGAGCGAGCCCTGGACGATCGAAGGGGGGAGGGCGCCGGGCACCGTCGCGCCCGTCGTCGTCGCGGGGGGGACCAGCGGCTGCACGGGCGCGCCCGGAGGCGCGGTGTCGGCGGACTCGAGCGACGGAGGAGCGGCCGATGTCGCAGGGAGCGTCGCGGGCGGCGCTGGCTCGTCGCCCGGAGCCGCCGGTGAGGTCGTCGATCCTGTCGTCGATCCTGGCGCCGGCGTTTGGGCGGTGGCCGGCGTCGCGGCGAGCAAGACGCTCGCGAGCGCGGCGCCGATCAGCGCGGTCACCAGGGGGGCGGCTCGCGAAGGGCGTCGCATGTCAGGCATTCTGCGCACGAGGAGGGCGCGCGTCCAGGGCCGAGATCAGGGCTGAGGTGAGCCGGCCGGCGCGCCGCCGATCGGGCCGCGACGGCGCGCCTCGGCCCACGCGACGCGCGCGCGCATGTCGGCGGCGCGCAGCTGCTCGGCCTCGGACTCGGCCTCGTTCGCGAGCGACGTCAGCGCCGCGCGGGCCCGACCGAAGTCGCCCAGGCGGTACGCGCCCTCGGCCACCATGCGGCGGCACTCGCGCACGAACAACGGCGGCAACGCCCCCACGTCGGGCCGCGCACCCGGCGCGGGGGGCGGCGCCTCGTCGTCGCACGCGCGCCGCAGGTAGGGCAGCGCCTGCTCGGGCGCGCGCGCGAGCAATTGACGGCCGAGTAGGTACGGCCCCAGCCGATCCGTCGGGTGCAGGCGCGCGAACTCTCCGAGGAGGTAAAAGGTCAACACGGGGTCGGCGCCTGAGCCGCCGAGGTCGTCGCCGAAGAGGGCGCGGCCCAGGGTCTCGCGCGCCGTTGGCGTCGCGAGGGCACGCAGCTTCGCCGTCGCGAGCCGCCGGTCACCGTCCTCCGTGAAGAGCGCGAGCGCGCGCTGCTCCTCGGCCGTCGCGTTGACGAAGTCGCGCGCGTGAAACTGGATCTCGGCGGCGAGGCTCGCCGAGGCCGCGTGCAGCGGCTGCGTGACGTCGGCGTCGCCCGCGAGCCGCCCCAATCCCTCGAGCGCGAGGCGCCGCTCGCCCGCGAACGCGAACGCCTGCGCGAGCTCGAGGCGGTAGCTCGGCTCGTGCGGATCGTCGGCGCAGACATCTTCGAGCAGCGCGACGGCGCGTCGGGGCGCGCCGCGCTCGAGGCCACGCGCCTGGGCGAGGCGCGCCGCGAGCTCGCGCGCGCACACCTTCTTGAAGATCGCGGGTCGGCGAAACTGCTCGCTCGCGCGCGCGCGATCGCGGCTGTTGAGCGGCTGCTTGCGCAAGAACTGCCGCCACTCCTCCTCGAGGTTCGGCAGCGGCGTGCGGTAGACGTCCGTGAAGTTGCCGGCCGAATGGTAGAGCGCGCGCAGGCGCTCGGGGCCGCGCGTCTCGAGCAGGAACGCGCAGAACGATCCCGCGAGCGTGTACGCGCGCGCGCCCGACTGCGCGCTGAAGCCCGCGCCAACGATGTCCGCGAGCGGCGGCGCGAGCCCGTCGGCGATCATGGCGGCCGCGTCCTGGTGGATCGTCGACGAGCCTTCGGGGTCGCTCTCGTCGGCGGCCTCTGCGAGGCCCTCGACGAGGCCCATCGCCAATGTGGGTGTCGGGACGGGCAGGGGGCCGCGCCTCCATGCGAACGCCACGCCGAACAGCGGATCGCCGAACGCGCCCGCGAAGACGTGCGCGAGCTCGTGACGCAGGTGCGACGACGGGAAGCGCTCCGTCTGCAGGAAGATCTCGCGCGTCCAAGGCTTCGCGTACAGCGTGTGTCCCGCGCCCACGAGCGCCTTTTTTACGTCGGCGTTCGGAAACTCCCAGACGGTGACGGCGCCCGCGGGCTCGGCGCCCAGCGTCTGCACGAGCTCGTGGTAGCGAAACTCGAAGTCCTCGGCCTCGAGCGCGACGTCGGCCGGCGTCTTGCCGGTGCCCGACGCGTAGTGGACGACGAAGTGCTCCGTGCGCAGCGTGGCATCGAGCGCCGCGACCAGATCGCGCCGCCGGATCGCGAACCCGAGATCGCCGCGCGCCGCGAACAAGAGCGCCGACGCGAGCACGAGCGGCGCGGCCACGAGGGCGAACGTGCGCCGCCAGCGCCGCGGATCGCGCCCGCGCCCCACGACGGCCAGGCCCACGACGACGGCCGCGCCGATCCAGATCAGGTTCACGAGGCGAAAGGAGAGGAGGCGCTCGGACGGGCGCAGCGCCTCGTCGTAGATCGGTCCCGGAAAGAACCCGAGGAACGGATCGAACGCGAACACGGCCGGTCCTTCGTAGAGACGCCACAACGACCACGCGAGCGACAGCAGCGGCAGCGCCCACGCCAGGGCGCGCCCGCGGCGGGGCGCGAAGGTCGCGGCCAGCACGCCCGCGGGGGCCGCGAACAGCGCCGTGCCCACGGGCAGCAGCGCGAAGAAAGCGAGGCCTGCCCCGAGGCTGCAGTTGCGCACGCGCACGCCGTTCGCGATCGACAAGACGAGCGGCGCGACGAGCAGCCCGAGCGCGACGGCGAGCGCGACGCAGAGGTTGCGACGGAGCGCGGGGGCGCCACCTTCGGGGTCGACCACGAGGCGCGCGCGCGCGACGACGCCGTGTGCGACGTCGACGGACGCGAGCGCGGTCGCGAGCCCGAGCGCGAACGCGAAGTCGTAGCCGAGGACGTCGAAGAGCGGCGCGAAGTCGAGGACGAGCGCGAGCCCCGCCAGCAACGCCGCCCACACGTAAACCCGCCGCCCGGCGCGCGCGTTGACCGCCACCGCGAAGGCCTTTAACATGGCCATGCTCGCCCCTTCGCGTGCCGCGCGATCCAGGTGGGTACGGAGACACGGATGTCCCAAGCCAGATCGGACGACAAATCAGGCGCCGAGTCCGACGACACCGGCGAAAACGATCGACGCAGAGAAGCGCGCGCGCTCATCGAGCTCAAGGTCGAGTACAAACGTCTCAACACGTTCTTCTACGATTACACGAAGAACATCTCGAAGGGGGGGACGTTCATCAAGACGGAGAAGCCCCTCGGCATCGGCACCGTCTTCCTGTTCAAGCTCATGCTGCCCGCCCAGGTCGAGACCGTCGCGTTGCGCGGCGAGGTGCGGTGGATCGTGAAGGAAGGCGAGCCGCTGCCGCCCCAGGCGCCGCCGGGCCACGAGCCGGGCATGGGCATCAAGTTCGTCTACGACAGCGCCGAGCAGCGCCGCACGTTCGAGCGCCTCGTCGAGAAGATGATGGTCGACAGCCTCGGCCCGCTCATCTACGCGCGCCTCGTCAAGCCGTCGCCGTAGCCCGCGCGCGCCGGGGCCGCCGCCGACGTTCGATGAACGGGCGCCCGCGCCTGACCCGCGCGCGCCGGCGCCGCTCTGACGGCGCTCAGCCGATCGTCATCGTCTCGCGCTCACCGCCCGCGGGACCGTCCGAGCCGCTGAAGCGATCCGCGCGCCACGTCGTGAAGAAGGGGTGCGGCGCCTCGCCCATCAAATAGCGCGCGTAGTGGCGCGCGACGACGGGCGCCATCATGAAGCCGTGGCCCTCGAAGCCGCAGCACACATAGAAGCCGTGCGCGCCCACCGCTTCGCCCACGAGGGGATTGCCGTCGGGGCTCATGTCGTAAGGGCCGGCCCATTGGCGCACGACCTTGACGTGACCGAGCACGGGCATGACGGCGGTCATGGCGCGCGCCATCGTCTGAAGAAAAGCCAGGCTCGAGCCCATGCGGATCTCGCGCGCGCCGGGCGGCTCGGGCATCGAGATCCCACCCACGATTTCGCCGCGCAGCGACTGCGAGAAGTACAGGCCGCTCTCGAGCACCGAGACCATGGGCTTGAGGAACGGCTTGAGCGGCTCGGTCGACAGGATCTCGTGGCGCACGGGCCAGTCGGGCAGCGCGACGCCCGCGAGGCGCGCGACCTCGGGTGACCACGCGCCCGCGGCGCACACGACGCGCGCCGCGCGCAGCGTGCCCTTCGGCGTCACGAGGCGAAATCCGCCCGCGCCGCCTTCGATGGCCGTCACGGGCGTGCCCGTGTGGATCGAGACGCCGCGCTTCTCGGCGGCGCGCGCGTAGCCCCACAGGAACGGCCACGGGAACACGATGCCGTCGGTGGCGTTGTAGCAGGCGCCCACGAAGCCACCTTCGCTCTCGAGGTCGAGCTCGGGCACGAGCTGCTGCGCCTCGGCGGGCGACACGAGTCGCGTCGCGACGTCGCAGCGGTTTTGCAGCGCGACGTTCTTCTCCATGCGCGCGCGCGACGCGGCCGTGCGCGCGAGGAACAGATAGCCGCCCCGGCGCATCCACACGTTGATGCCCATTTCGCGCGCGAAGCGGGCGCACAGCTCGGCCGACTCCTGCATGAGGCGGATGTTGAGCTCCGTCGACCATTGCTGCCGCACGCCACCGCCGTTGCGGCCGGATGCGCCCCACGCCAGGTAGTTCGCGTCGACGACGACGATTCGCTTCGCGCCGAGCGCCGCCAGGTTGTACGCGAGCGCGAGGCCCATGACGCCCGCGCCCACGATCGCGACGGCGGCCTCGTCGGGCAGCGCGCCGCCTTTGGGCTTGGTCGTCGCGCGGCGGGCCACGCGCTATTTCCCCCGACGCCCCGCGAGCACGCGCAGCTCCGTGGGCACGAGCGGCGGTCGCGTCGTGAAGGGCGCGATCGTCTCGGGCGCACGGCCCGACGCCTCGGCGATCACGCGCGCGATCTCGCGCAGGCACTCCTTGCCTTGGCACGGGCCCGTGCCGAAGCCCGTGTAGCGCTTCACCTCCTCGAGCTCGGCGTAGCCCGCGGCGACGGCGTGCTGGACGTCCGCCAAGGTGACGTCCTCGCAGCGGCAGAGGATCACCTTGCGGGACATGCTCTACTTCTTTTTTGCCTTCGACTTCGACTTCGCGGGCTTGTCGGCGGGCGCTGCGGCGTCGCCGCCCGCGCTCGGCGGCTCGAACATCTTGTCGCTCACGGGCACGTCGTACTTCACGTCGGTGACGCGCGCCGTGAACGTGATGGGTCCCGCCTGCGTCTCGACGGAGAACGGCATCTTCATGCCGCCCACCTCGCGCCAGTCCTTGAGCGTCGACGAGAAGGGCGTCTCGCCCTGCGGCGTCGGGCGCGAGCCCTTCTGCGACACCTGCAGGTGCGTCGTGGCGTCGTAGCAGTTCGTCACGGGGCTGCCTTCGTGCGGCGTCAGCACGAGGCACTCGAGCGCGGCGCCCCCCGCGCCCGTTTCCGTCTTCGAGTCCATCGTCTTGTACAGCTCGGCGAAGCGCAGCTCGGGGTTCCACACGGACTCGATGCGCGCCTGCTCGGCCTCGGCGCCCGCGAGCTCGCGCAGGCCGTTGATGGGATCCTGCGCCCAGCACACCTTGCCGTTCGAGCCCTCGCGGATCGTGCCGACGCCCGGCAGCTCTGTGACGACGAGCGACTTGTCGTCCTTGGTCGCGAAGTGCTCGCCCGCGCCGCTGATGCCCATGCCCGCGAAGCTCATCTCGAGCTTCATGTGGACGTTCTTGTGCGCCTTCCACGCGGCGTCCGTGCCCATCGCCTTCACGACGTCGGCCAAAATCGCCGCGGGCGATCGGGCGGTCGCCGCGGCCGGACGAGCGGGGACGGCCGTCGCCGCAGGACCGGCCCAGAGCGAAACGAGCGCGAGCAGCGTGACGGTGTTCATCGGGGGCGCGATGCTCTGACGGCCACCAGGGCCGCGTCAAGGACGGGATCGCGGCCCGTGCGCAGACCGGCGCGCGTCTCGAGCACGCGCTTGTCGGGCTGAACGCCGCGGCCCTCGAGCAAGACGCCCTTCGGCGTGCGGAAGTCGGCGACGACGTACTGCATGACGGCGCCGCCGGGCAACGCCTCGATGAGCGACGGCAGCGCCGCGCCCAGCGTCGAGTCGCCGACGACGACGGCGCGCTTCGCCTCCTGCAATCCCGCCGCGAGGATCTCCGACGCCGAGGCCGTGCCCTCGTCGGTGAGGATGGCGACGGGGCCGAGGAACGGCGTCACGCCCATCTCGGGGCGCGCGACGAGCGTCTGCGTGAAGTCGCGAAACTGGATCGTGCCGAGCGTGAGCGGCGCGTCCACGAGGCGCGACGCGACGGGGATCGCCATGGCGCCGTGCCCGCCCGGGTTGCCGCGCAAATCGAGGATTAGGTAGCGCACGCCGCGTTTGACGAACCCGTCGATGGCGCGCTGGATCTGCGGGAGCACGGGATCGAGCAGGAAGATGTTGAAGGCGATGATGCCGACGTCGCCTTGCTGGCGCACGTGCACCTCGGGGTACAGCGGCGGCAGGTGGCCGACGTGGACGGGCTTGGCCGTCGGCTCGTCGCGCACGAGCACGACCTCTCCCGGCTTGTCGGCGTTGTCGAGGAACTTCACGCTGACGCGCGTACCGGCGACGCCGAGCAGGCGGCGCAGCGCGAGGCGACGCACGGCGAAGCGCTCCTCGACGGGGCGCATGGGGCGCGCCGAGTCCGTCGTGACCTTGAGCTCGCGGCCCGCGATGTGCGTCACGATGTAGCCGGGCTGCAGGCCGGCGCGCTCGGCGGCCGAGTGCGCGCGCACGGCCGTGATCGTGGGGCGGCCCTCGATGACGCGCACCGTAAGCCCCGGGTCGCCGATCGCGCCCGAGCTCGGCGCCGTCGGGCCCGACGACGCGGTCTCGCCAGGATCGGTGAGCTCCTCGGCGTCGTCTTCGTCGTCGGCGCCCGGGCCCGTGATCATCATGTGCGACTGGCCGAGCTCGCCGATCATCTGGTTGAGCGCGCGATAGAACGCAGCGTCCGACGGCGCGCCGAGCGCGAGCGGCTCGTAACGCGCGCGCACGGCGTTCCAGTCGAGCCCGCCGAGCGTCTTGTCGTAGTGCTTGTCGCGCACCGTCCTCCAGGCGGCGTCGAAGATCGACAGACGCAGCGCGCGCTGATCGTTGGCGCTCGCCTCGCGCGTGGGCGCCGCCGTCGTCGCGGCGAAGGGCGGCGGCTGGACGGCGGGCGTCGCCACCGACGCGGGCGTCGCCGCGGGCGGCGGCGGAGGCGTCGCGCACGCGACGAACGCGAAAACGAGGGACACGAGCGTCAGGCGTTTGATCATGTTTTTGTTCTCAAGCTGGAGGCCACCGCGCGTCCCGCGACCGCGCCGGCGAGCGCCGCCGCGTCCGGGCCCGCGTACCCCGAGACGTCGCCGCACGCGAAGACGCCGGGCGCCGACGTCTCGTAAGATTTGTCGACGAGCGCGACGAACCCGCCGCGCGCAGGCTCGAAGCGCACGCGCGCGCCGTGCTGCCGCGGCAACTCCGACGCGGGCGCGGGCGGCGTCGCGATCGCGACGAGCGCGCCGTCGATGCGGCGCCGCGAAGCGCCCGCGAGGGACTCGACGACGAGCCCCCGCACGCGCGTCGCGCCGCGCGCCTCGACGATCCGCTCGCGCGCGAGGTCGACGACCTCGACTTCGACGCCGGCGTCGGACAGCGCGCGCGCGAGCGGCGCGGCCGTCGGCGCGCCGTCGACGACGATGACGCGTGTGCCGGCGGGCACGGGCCGCACGCCCCAATGAAACGCGAGGCGACCGCACGCGCGCGCCGAGATCACGCCCGGCCGATCGTTGTCGATGAAAGGCAGGTTCTGATCATAGCCACCCGTCGCATAGACGAAGCGGCGCGCCGACACGCGACGCAACCCGTCCCGGGTCGTGACGGCGAGGACTCCGGGCGCGCCCGACGGCGCCGTGTCCTCGGGATAGTAGGCGAGGGCGGTCGCGCCGCTCTCGACGCGCGCACCCGCGCGCGCGGCGGCCTGGACCAGCGCCTGGGCGCGCGCCGTGCCGCCCGCGAGCGCGAGCAGCGAGCCGCCGGGCGTCGGCTGCTCGTCGAACACGGCGACGCGCGCGCCCGGCGCGCCCTCGGCGACGGCCCGTGCGGCCGCGAGGCCCGCGGGCCCCGCGCCCACGACGCAGACGTCGATCTCCTCGTCGCGCACGGGCGGCGCTTCGCCCGATCCTTCGCCGGGTGGCGCGTCCGGCAGCGTGCCCGAGCCGCCCATCTCGCGCACGAGCTTGAGGAAGAGCGCGTTGCCGACGCGGCTACCCGTCATGAGCGTGTGATGATCCATGCCCTCGGGGAACAACCAGTCGGCCGCCGTCAGCAGGTCGACCTCGGCGCTGGGGAAGGCGTTCTGGCGCTCGCAGCGCAGGCCGTCGCGCGCGAGCGTCGCGCACGCGCGGCGGTTCGGCTGGCCGTCGATGCGCAGATAACAAGACGCGCAGTGACCGTCGAGACAGAACGCGCCGCGCGGCCGGTGATACTTCGACGAGCGCCCGAGCGTGTGAACGCCGGCGGCGTGCAGCGCGACGGCGACGGGCTCGCCTGCGAACGCGCGGATGGGATCGCCCTCGAGATCGAACGTCAACGGCGCGCCCCGCGCGGCACCCGGGGGAAGGTCTCGCAGGTCGGCGGTCACCGCCTCGACAATACCTGCGGCATCGGCGCGATTCAACGCGCAGTCGTCGTGAGCGGCGACGACATTGTTTGATATAGACAGCGCATGCTTCACCGCCGCAGTCGGCGCGCCGCGCGTCTCGGGTTCATGGTCGCGACGGCCGTCGCCACGCGGGCGTGGGCCGCGACGCCCGAGCTGCCAGTCGTCGCGCCGTCCGAGGACGCGACGATCGAGCCGGCCCCCGAGGCGCCGCGCATCACCTTCGGCGACGCGGTCGGGCGCGCGCTCGCGCGCAACCCGACCGTCGCGGCGGCGCTCGCCGACGTCGGGCGCGCCGACGCGCTCATCACGGAGGCGCGCGCCGGCTGGCTGCCGACGCTCGTCGGCAACGGTCAGTACACCCACCTCGATCACGCGCGGACGCAGACGTCGCTGGCGACGCCCATCGCGGGGACGACGCCGCCGTTCACGATCCCGGCGCACACGGCCACCGTCTTCGACCAGGACCAGCTCTACGGCAACCTCACGCTCACGGTGCCGCTCGTCGCGGCCCAGGGCTGGACGGCCGAGCACCTCGCGAAGGACAACCGTCGCATCGCCGAGGCGAGCGCGGCCGACGTGCGGCGCCTCGTCGCGCAGGCGACGGGCAACGCGTTCATCGCCGTGATCGCGCAGCGGTTGCAGCTGCGCTCGAACGAGACGGCGATCGTCAACGCGAAGGCGCACGCCGACTACGCGCACACGCGGCTGCTCGGCGGCATCGGCCGCAGCATCGACGACGTGCGCGCGCAGCAGGACCTCGCGTCCGTGCTCGCGACGCGCCAGGCGGTGCTCACGGGGCTCGCGCGCGCGCGCGAGGCGCTGTCGGTGCTCGTGGGCGCCGACGGACCGCTCGACGCCGTCGAGACCGTCGACTTCGGGCCGCTTCCGGGCCTGGTGGGCGCGCTCGACGACAGCGGGCGCCGATCCGACATCGTCGCCGAGCAGGCGCGCGTCGGCGCCGCCGAGACGGCGCGCCACAATGTTTGGTCGAGCTATTCGCCCTACCTCGCCGCCGTCGCGCAGCCGTTCGGGCAGAGCGGCCAGCAGAACGGCCTGCTGCCGACCTGGGGCTGGCAGGTCGGGCTCGTCCTCACGCTGCCGCTCTACGACGGCGGCGCGCGCT
>DATAZS010000545.1:0-4900 GCA_036271915.1 Polyangia bacterium | reverse complement strand
ATGTGGTGCACCTCGCGCTTGGCCTCGTCGACGCTGATATGCCGCCCGTCGCGCGCCGAGCGCGCCGCGAGGATGCGCCCCAGCCCGTCGCCCCGCGGCGTGGCGAGGTGATCCTGAACGCTCTTCTCGTAGACCGCGAGGATGCGCTCGAGCGCCTGCTTGGCCTTCGTGTACGCCGTGCCCGGCAGCGGCAACGGCAGGCTCGAGAAGCCGCCGCCCACGATCTCGTAGTCGCGCGCGACGGCCTCGAGCGTCGGCCCCGGCTCGAGGCCCAGGGTCGTCGCGCAGATCGTCTCGAGCGCGAGCCGCTTGAGCGCCGGCAACCAGACGATCTCGCCCGCGCTCACCCACGCCGTGAACGCGTCAGCGACGTGACGCTGGATCTCGGGCAGGTAGGCCTCGAGCGCCTCGCGCGTGAATGCCGACATGACGAACGCCTTGCGCTCGCGGTGCTCGTCTCCGTCGAGCACGGGCAACGAGCGCCCGCCGAAGAGCACCTGGATGTGCGCCGGCATCGCGCCCTCGCGCTGGACCTTGCTCTCGTCGATGAATTGCCCCGTGGCGTCGGGCCCCACGATGACGGCCGTGTCGCGGCCGAGGATCTTCGTGCGGAAGATGGGCCCGTGGCGCCGCGCGCGCGCCTCGACGAAGCCGAAGCCGTCCTTCAGGAAGTCGATCGTCTCGCCCAGGAACGGCAGACCCGAGCGACCGGGAGGAAGCGGTGCGTTGCCCATGACGTGCAGATAGTACCCGCGGCGCGCGCAACTCGATCTCTGCGAGCCCAATGATCCTCGCCCGAGGCGGCGCGCCGCTTCACAAAGCGATGCGTGCGACATCTTGACGCACCCTTTGACGCGCGGCGCTCGTTTACAGTGCCGGCTCCCCCAAACTGCCCCGGAGGATCCTTCATGCTCACGCGCGAACGTTCTCGCTTCGGCTTCGCTCCTCGCTTCGGCTTCGCTCCCAGATTCGGTTTCGCCCTCTCTTTGTGTCTCGTGACGTCGCTCGCCGCTTGCGGTCCCGACGCCACGATGTCGATGACGACCGAGACGTCGAGCGCGCTCACGGCGAGCCAGACGTTCCTCGTGTCGTTCACGGGCGGCTCGATCCCCGCCAACGCGAGCGCGATCGTCGCCGCGGCCGGCGGCACGATCGTGGCGCGCTACACCAACGTCGGCATCGTCCTCGTGAGCACGACGGCGTCGGCGTTCCCGACGACCCTGCGCGCCGACAAGCGCGTCGCCTCGATCGGCGCCTCGAAGACGGTCTCGAGCTCGATCGGCGTCGTGAAGAGCAGCTTCGCGCATCACCCGCTCGGCAACCTGCACGCACCGGGCTCGGATCCGCTGTCGAACCGGCAGTGGGACATGGATCAGATCCACGCGCCGCAGGCGCGCGCCATCAACGCCGGCAACAAGTCCGTGCTGGTGGGCGTGCTCGACTCGGGCATCGACATCACGCACCCCGACCTCGTGGGTCAGGTGAACACGGCGGCCAGCGCGTCGTGCATCGGCGGCATCGTCAACACGGACCCGGGCGTATGGGCCAACGACATCATCGGCCACGGCACCCACGTGTCGGGCAACATCGCGGGCGCGAAGAACGGCGTCGGCATCGTGGGCATCGCGCCGGGCGTCAAGCTCGCGGCCGTCAAGCTGGCCGTCGACGACGTCAACGATCCGAACTTCGGCCTCGTGTTCGCCGACGCCATGGTGTGCGCCATCGACTGGTCGATCGGCCACAACTTCGACCTCATGAACGCCAGCCTCACGATCGACCCGTTCACGGCGCCGATCGACGACATCTTCTGCAGCGACGAGCCCGATCGTCAGGCCATCGTCACGATGGTGCGCCAGGCCGTGGGCGCGGCCGCCAGGAGGAACGTCACGCTCGTCGCGTCGACGGGCAACTTCTTCCTCGACGTCTCGAACCTCAAGGGCCAGACGCCCGGCAGCACGTGCAAGGTGCTGCCCGTCGATTTGCCGCGTGTCATCGGCGTGAGCTCGGTCGGCTACACGCAGATGCTTTCGTTCTTCTCGGACTACGGCAAGGGCGCCGTCGACCTCGCGGGCCCGGGCGGCGATTCGCTCATCCCCGATCCGCTCGTCACGGACACGACGGCGTCGGGTCAGGTGCTGTCGAGCGTGCCGCCGAACAGCCTCTACTACCAGATCGCCGCGGGCTGGAACGGCCAGGTGCAGGACTGCTCGTCGGGCACGTGCTCGACGTACGCGTACCTGCAGGGCACGTCGCAGGCGGCGCCGCACGTCACGGGCGTGGCCGCGCTCGCGATCAGCCGCTTCGGCCGCATGCCGCCCGAGGCGCTGCTCGCGTTCCTCAGCCTCACGGCGAAGCCGCTCGCGTGCCCGCCCTCGCCCTACGATCCGGGCGCGACCGGCATGCCGGCGACCTGCATTGGCTCGAAGTTCTACAACAACTTCTACGGCGCGGGCGAGGTCGACGCGCTCAACGTCGTGCGCTGAGCGCCTTCACACGCTGAAGCAACCCGGGCGGCCGGCGTCGACTGACGCCGGCCGTTTCATTTTCGGCGCGTTACTTCTTCGCGGGCGCGGCGGCCTTGGCGCCGGCCGCGGCGTCGACGGTCACGGCGGTCATCGTGTACGAGATCGTGACCTTGGCGCCGACCTTGAGGTCGCCCGTGACCTTCGTGTCCTTCGTGCGCGCGAGCTGCCACTTCTCTTTGCCCTTCTGCACGGTGATCGAGGCGTCGGTGACCTCGAGCACTGGGCCCGTGACCTGGTAGGTCTTGTCGGCGGCGTGCGCGGGCGTCGCGAGCAGCGCGAGGCCGAGGGTCAGGGCCGTGACGAACGTGAACAGCGAGCGCTTGGCGTTCTTCATCGATCTCTCCTTGGTGGGAAGCGGGAACGGCGCGAATCTCGCGCACCGCGCGCCGATTGTCACGAGCGCGGGTGACGTCGCCACAGGTCGCCCAGCAGCACGGCGGTCGCGGCGGCGACGTTCAAGCTCTCGACGCGACCGCTGCCCGGGATTCGCAGCGTGAGATCAGCGGCGCTCGCGAGCGCGGGCGGCAGGCCCTCGTCCTCGGCGCCGAGCACGATCACGGTGCGCGGCGGCAGCTCGGCCGCGAACAGATCGACGCCGCCGTGGCTCGACGTCGCGCACACGGTGTACCCGGCGCGCTTCGCCTCGCCGAGCGCGGGCGCGAGCGCGGGCACGGTGACGACGTCGACCCACTCGGCGCCGCCTTGGGCCGTGCGGTAGACGGCGGGCGGCAGGCGGCGCGCGACGCCCTCGACGACGACGGCGCGCGCGCCGAAGTTCGCGGCCGTGCGCACGATGGCGCCCGTGTTGTGCGGGTTGGCGACGCCCGCGAGCGCCACGAGCCACCCCGGCCCGGGCGCGCGCAGGATCTCGGTGAGCGACGGCGGCGCCGCGGCCGTGGCGACGATGCAGATGCCTTCGTGGTGCCGGCTCTCCGTGATGCGCTCGAGCTCTTCGGCGCCGACGACGCGATACGGCCGGCGACGTTCGGCGCAGTCGTGCGCGAGATCGCCGAAGGGCGTCAGCATCTCCTCGGTCAGGTACACGCGCAGGATCTGCTGCGGCCGCCGCTCGAACAGCGCGCGGCACGCGTGGCGCCCGCAGACCTTGATCTCGTTTCCGTGATCGCGCGGCGCGCCCTTGGGCGCCGACGATTCGGCGCGCGTCGCCCTCGCGTCTGCCGGCTCGGGGCGCGGCGACGCGTGGGCGACAAAGCGCGGCGCGCCCTGCGTCGAGCCCCTGGTCGGGCCGCCTTTCGACGTACCCTTCGGCGCGGGAGCAGGCGGACGCGGAGCGCCTCGGCGCGCGGCGCGTTCGAAGCGCGGGGCGCCCTTCGTCTTGTCCTTCGTCGTGTCCTTCGTCGGGTGGGCGTCGAACTTCGGCACGCCCTTCGTCGCGTACGAGTCGAAGCGCGACGCGCCTTTGAACGCGGGCGTCGCCGGCGGCGGCGCGCCCTTCGGCGCGGTCACCGGTCGGCGCTCGAACGGCTCGCGTCGGTTCGCGGACGCAGGTTGAAGCGGCGCGTGGCCGGGATTCGCGGGCGCAGGGCCGCGCGGCGTTCGCCCGCGCGTCTTGCTTGGCGCTGGGCGCTGAGGCATGAGGCGCGCGAGGTTAGCAGGCGCCCGGATCTTGTCGAGCGGCGCGACGACGTCGCTGTTGACTCGTCGCCGTCGTTCGCACACCTTCGGGTCGTGCGCACGCTCATGAGCCTCTTCGCCCTGCTCGCCGTCGTCACGGGCGCTGCCGGCTGTCACAAGGCCGATCGCTGCCGCTCGATCTGCGAGGAGCGGCAGACGCAGCTTGGTTGTCACCCGAAAGAGGACTGCCAGACGTCATGCAAGAAGCTGCACGCGACGCCCACCTGCCAACCGGAGCTCAAAAAGTTCGAGGAGTGCTTCCTCGCGAAGCCCGCCGACAAATGGATGTGCGACGCGAACGGGCTGCCCGTCGTGCGCGGGGATGAGTGCGCGACCGAGCGCCACGTCATCATGGGGTGCCTCGAGATGGGCGGGAACCCCGCGCCCGCCAAGAAGCTCTGACGTCACCCTGACCCTCAGCCGGGCGCGACGCGCACGTCGCGCCGACGCGCATCGGGCTCCATGAACGCGAGCAGCCGCGCGCCTTCGGTCTCGACGTCGGCGCGCTCAGCCGCCGCGAGCTTTCGCACCGGCGTCAGCGTCAACGTCGCGGCGTCCTTTGCGCGCGTGATCCGCCACGTGCCCCGCACGAAGCCGTCGACGAGGAACGGCGCGAGGAAGCCGTTGCCCGCCTTGAGCCGCGGCAGATCCGCGGCGCTCACGATGCGCGCGCGATCGACGTGCGACAGGAACACGTTGTCGTACTCGGGCAAGAACCGCACGGGCGCCGGCGTGTCCTC
>DATAZS010000544.1:0-4932 GCA_036271915.1 Polyangia bacterium | reverse complement strand
CTCGACGGTTCGCTGAGCCGTGACGTAGCCGGCGCGCGACACGACGAGCGTGTAGCGTCCTGGCGCGGCGTCGAGCACGACTGGCGAGGTCGCGGCGACGGCCATCCCGTTGAACATCAGCGTGGCGTCGGCAGGCACGGTGGAGATTTGTACGTGTCCTGGCGTCGTCGTCAAGACCCGCAGCACGCCGATCGCGATCGCGATCGCGGCGACGACGCTCGCGATCGACCACACGCGGTGGCGGCGGCGGGCGTCGACCTCGAAGGCGTCCTTCTTGCCGGCCTGCTCGGCGAACGCGAGCGCCTCGACGCGCACGCTCTGGCGCCGCGTGAGCCGGCAGCGCCCGAGCGCGTCGCCTAAGGCCGCCATGTCGGGCCAGCGCTTCGCCGGATCCTTCTCGAGCGCGCGCAGCAGGACGGCGTCGAGCTCCGCGGGCAGCGAGCCCGTGGGGCGCAGCGCGCTCGGCGGCTGCGGCGTCTCGCTCATGTGCTTCGCGCACAGCTCGAGCACGGAGTCGGCGACGAACGGCGGCCGTCCGGTCACGAGCTCGTAGGCGACGCAGCCGAGCGCGTACACGTCGACGCGATGGTCGACGGCGCCCGCGTGCGCGAGCTCGGGCGCCAAATATGCGGGCGCGCCGCTGAAGCTGCCCTCGTCGGTGTCGGCGCCCGCTGCCTTCACGCGCGCGACGCCGAAGTCGAGCAGCTTCACGAAGTCGCGTCGCCCCGCGCGCGTGACGAGCAGTACGTTGTCGGGCGTCAGATCGCCGTGTACGACGCCGTGCCGGTGCACGGCCCCGAGCCCCGCCGCGATCTGCAGCAGGATGCCCTGCGCGCGATCCCACAGCATGGGCCCGTCCTTCCCCGCGACGGCCGACAGCGCCGTACCCTCGAGGGACTCCATGGCCAGGAACACGGAGGTCGCCGTCGCGCGGCCGCCGTTGAAGATCTCGACGATGTTCTCGTGGCCCACGCGGGCGACCGTGCGCGCGTCCTCGAGGAACTGATCGATGGCCGCGGGGCGGACGTGGTCGGTCTCGACGATATCGATCGTGACGGCGCGGTCGACCATCAGGTGCTCCGCGAGGTAAAGGGCGCGGCCCGCGCGGTCCTCGCGCTTGCGAACGACGCGATAGCGATCGGCGAAGACCTGACCCAACACGGGATCGATCGCGCTTGACGGAGCGCCGCTCGCGCCGACCTGAGCGTCAAAATTCGACATCATCCGCCTGGTCCTTGTGTTGGGGGATACGCGAAAAAACACTCCAAAGTAGGGCGATCGCGCGGGAAAGGCAACAACCTCCCTGGCGCAGCGCGACGCTGACCTGCGGCGACTACTGAGGAAGGACGCGAACGCTCGTGATGAAGTAACGCGTGTCGCCGAAGCAGGAGCTCGGCAACCCGCGCTTCTCTTCATAGTGCACCGAGACGCGTTTGCCCTCGAGCTCGTCGATGTTCTTCGCGATCGAGGGGTCGGGGATCGTGAAATCGAACAGCTGGGGCGTCGAGCCGGGCACGGGGTTCATGGCGAGCTCGCCCTCCCAGGTGCGACAGACCCAGCCGCGGCGCGACAGCTTCTGCACGAAGCCGACGCGATCGCCCGACGAGTAGCTGAACGTGAGCGTCGCGAGCGTCCACAGCGCGAGGCCGCCGGCCGCGGCGAGCAGCACGCCAAACCCCACGATCTTGATCCGGTGGCGACGGAAGAACGTCCGCGGCGGCGGCGGGGCTGAGAAGGCGTTCACGCTCACGGCGGGCACGCTATTCGGAATCCTTCGGGTTGCCAAGCAGTCGAGCCCCGGGCCATTCGCGCCACAGGTCGGTCATCGTCGCCGTCGACGCCGGATCGTGCGCGTCGTGAAAAAGGCGAAAGAAGACGGCGTAGCGCACGTGGGGACCGATGTTGGGCGCGGCGCCGTGCGCGAGCTGATAGTGGGCGAGCAGCGCGTCTCCCGCGCGCACGCGGAGCTGGCGCGGCGCGGGCATGGTGATGGGTGGAAACCCCGTGAGCAGACTGTCGGTGCCGTGCGCCGCGAAGTGCCGCGCGAGCGTCGCGTGCGTGCCGGGCCACACGGTGAAGTTGCCGTGAAAGGACAGGTCGACGTCGCTGAGGAAGACCGCGCCCAGCGCCGTGAAGTGAAAGATGGTCTGCGGCGTGACGCCGTTGAGCGGCCCCGGCATGCCGTCGATGTGCGGGTGCGGCGCGCGCGGCGCCGCGATCTCCTGCGGGAAGCGCAGCGCGATCTGCCCCGTCGTGGGCGCGCGGACATTCCCCGCGCCCAGCGCGTCCTCGGCGAGCGTCGCGAGGCCCGTGCCTCGGAAGAGATCGAGGATGGGCGGCGCGTTCACGAGCTCGGGGCAGAAGGTCTGCGCGCGCATCGTCCACAGCGCGTCTTTGTCGATGCCGCGCTCGCCGAGCGAGTGGTTGATGGCCTTGAGCGCGGCGTCGACGCGATCGCGCGCGACAGCGCCGGGCGCGAGCAGGTACCCTTCGTCGACGAGAGCGCGCGCTTGATCGGCGGTGAGGGGCACGGCGGTGGATGGCAGCTTAGCAAGTCGAGGAGACGATCAGATGAGAGAGAACCTGCAGTGGGGCGTCCTGGGCACGGGGCAGATCGCGGCCGATCTCGCGCTGTCGCTGCAGCAGTCCACGCGCTGCCGCATCGTCAACGCCGCGGGATCGTCATCCGACAAGGCGCGCGCGTTCGCGGAGCGCTGGAAGTTGCCGCGCGCGGCGGCGTCGATCGACGACCTGCTCGCCGATCCGGCCGTCGACATCGTCTACGTCGCGTCGCCGCACTCGATGCACGAGGCGCATGCCCTCGCGTGCCTCGCGGCGGGGAAGCCCGTGCTGTGCGAGAAGCCGTTCACGATGGACGCCGCGGGCGCGGCGCGCGTCGTCGCGGCGGCGCGCGCGCGCGGACTCTTCGTCATGGAGGCGTTCATGTACCGGTGTCACCCGCTCGTGCGCGCGCTCGTCGAGCGCCTGCAGAGCGGCGCCATCGGCCGCATCGTGCACGTGCGCGCCGACTTCGGGTTCCGCAAGGCGCGTGAGCCCGCGGGGCGCCTGTACAACCGCGCGCTCGGCGGCGGCGCGATCCTCGACGTCGGCTGCTACCCGGCGTCGTTCGCGCGCCTCATCGCGGGCGTCGCGGTCGGCCGGCCTTTCGAAGAGCCCACGCGCGTCGAGGCCTCGGCGCTGTACGGTCCCACGGACGTCGACGAACAAGCGTCGGCGCTGCTGACGTTCGCCTCCGGCGTGACGGCGTCCCTCAACACGGCCATCCACCACGCCATCGGCCGCGGCGCCATCGTGTGCGGCGAGGACGGCCAGATCGCGATCCCCGATCCGTGGGCGCCCGAGAGCCACCGCCACGGGCGCAAGACCAGCTTCACGATCCACCGCGACGGTCGCGCGCCCGAGGTCGTCGCGTTCGAGACGGCGCTCGACGCCTACGCGCTCGAGGCCGAGTTGGTCGCCGACACGCTGCCCGCGACGGAGGCGACGTGGCCCGCGATGACGCCCGCCGACACGCTGGGCAACATGGCGCTGCTCGACGCGTGGCAGGCGGCGGCGCGGCGGGCCGCGACTTCTTCTACTGCTTCTACTTCCTCTACTTGGGCTCGAACGTGACGTTCTGCCAGACGCCGTGAACGCCGTCGTCGGTCACGAGCAGGATCATGTCGAACGCCGCCTTGTCGCCGTGGATGAAGGTCGACATGGGGCGTAGACCGGGCGTCAGCTCGGCGGCCCACGGCTTCGCCCACTCGGGCAAGGTCTCCTTCGAGATCGCGAACAGGCGCGGCTCCGGATACGCGAGCAGCGTCGCGTGCAGATCCTTGTCCTTGGCGAGGCAGGCCGCGACGACGGCGATGCCGCGCGGATCGGAGGCGACGTGGCTGCCGCAACCCTTGGGCAGCGTCGTTCGCGTGTCGTGAAAATCGAACGGCGCGCGTGCGAGCGTCGTGATCGCGGCCGTTCCCTTCTGACGAAGCGCCTGGATCCAGCGCGCAGCCGTCGCGGTCTCGCCCGCGCTCGCCGCGGGCCCTGGCACATCCACGGGCGCGGGACGAGCGGCCGGGGGGGGCGCGGCGACCGGTGGCGTCGCCGCCGCGGGCGCGGGCGTGGCGCGCTGGCAGGCGAGGGTGCACGCGGCGAGCAGCGCAACCGTCGCGACCGTGCGGGACTGGATCGGACGCGTGTCGACGACCATGGTGGCATTGAAGTCCGTCGCGTCGTCGCCGGCAAGCGTCATGCGCACGAATCCAGGTGAGCGCGTCGCGTGTATTGATCTCGCGGACCGTGGTGGATCTTGCCCCCCGCGTCGCAAATGACGCGCGGGCAGGTTGCGCGGCGCCCGACTGTCCCGATATTTTGGACCATGCGCATTTTGTCAAAACGAGCCCCCGAATTTCTGGGCGTCGTTACGCTCGCCCTGATTTTCGCGACGTGCGGCAGCGTCTCCGTGAAGAGCGGCGACGTCGACGGCGGCGCGGGCGGCAAAGACGCGAGCACGTCGGGCAGCGCGGGCGCGGGTGGTGCGTCGGGCGGCCCGAGCCGCGGCAGCGCAGGCGCGTTCGGGGGCGCGGGTGAATCGGGGAGCGCGGGCGCGGTGGGATCAGCGGGCGCCGTGGGGAGCGCGGGCGCGATGGGCGCCGCGGGCGCGAGTGGATCAGCGGGCGCCGCGGGGAGCGCGGGCGCGATGGGCGCCGCGGGCGCGACGGGCGCCGCAGGACACGACGGCGGCGCGAGCGACGCGACGGGCGCGGGCGGTGGCGGATCCGCGGGCGCCGGGGGGCACGCTGGCGCTGCCGGTGGTGGCGGCGCAGCCGGCGGCGGATCCGCGGGCGCGGGTGGCAGCACGGGGACCTGCATGCGTGACAATGGCTGCTGCGCCAACAGCAACGACTGCATCGCAACCAACGAATGCGT
>DATAZS010000543.1:0-2856 GCA_036271915.1 Polyangia bacterium | reverse complement strand
GTCGTCGCTCGCCCCGACGCCGTTCTCGGCGAGGAGGTTGTCGAGCGCGTCGTGCTGCTTCGGCTGGGTGTAGGCGGCCTTGCGCACGGGGCTCCGCGCGGGCATCGACATGGGCTTCTCGATGTCCATCGTCGGGAGCTTCGCGACGGCGGGGGCGGCGTGCTCGGCCTTCTTGGGCGGCTCACGTCGCTTGGCGGCGTCCTCGCGGCGACCCTGCTCCTGCATGGCCGCGATCTTGTCGTGGTCGATGCGGTTCGTCTTCGGGCCGACGACCTTGTCTTCCCATTGGAAGGTCTTGTTGAAGGAGGCGGGCGTCTCCTTGTCTTTGCCCGCGTCGGCGGCGCTCTCGCCACCCGTCGTGTTCGACCTGTTCGACTTGTTCGACTTGCTGACCTTGCCCCCCGCCCAACCCGACCCGGCCGCGATCAACAACAAAGACGCACCTGCGGTAACAGCGAGCATCGGTCTCATGGGGACCTCCGCGTGGGGTGAAGAGCCATTATCCCCCACACCTCCGCCTGGGCAACCACAATGTGAGCCCGGTCAAGTGCACATTGCCCACATCGGCGTAGAGCCGCGTACGCGATCAGGCGCCGAGGCGCGAGATCAAATCTTCGAACAGCGTACGGCCGAGACCTTTCGGCGTGCAGCCGCCGTGCGCCGTGCACACGACGTCGATCGTCTCGTTGGCGAGCTGCTTCTTGAGCGAGATCAGCGACGCCGCGCTCTCGGACGGGTGCGGATCGAACACGCGCGGCGGCGTCACGAGCCGGCCCTCTTTGAACATCATCGTGTCGCCCGCGATGAGGACGCCGTCATAGAGGAAGACGAACGAGCCGGGCGTGTGGCCCGGGACGGGGAAGGCTTTGACGGTCTTCGCGGGATCGCCGACGTCGAACGTCGCGGCGCCCGTCATCGACATGGGTGCGTTGATCGTGACGGGCGGCGTCGCGAGGAGCTTGCCGAGCACCGTGGGCAGCAGCATTTCGGGGTTCACCTTGCCCGCGGCCAGCGCGACATCGGGCGCGCCGAGGTGGAGCTTCGCCTTCGTGAGCATACCCGCGCCCGCGACGTGATCGTAGTGGCCGTGCGTGAGGAAGACGTCCGTGACGTCGTCACGGCTCGCGTGCAGCGCGCCGAGCAGGGCGTCGACGGGCCGCGCCTGTGGATCGAGGCTCGCGTCGAAGACGATGACGTGCGGCCCCGGCGCGACGCGCGCCGCGAGGAGCGTGATGAACCCAGCGTTCGTCACGGCGACGAGGTCGGGCTTGACCTCGGTCACGTCTCCGAACTTGCCGCGCGCCGCGCGCAGGCCGATGCCGGCTCCCGCGGCCACCGCGACGAGCACGATGGCGATCACGAGGAAGAGCTTCAGGAAACGCACGCGTCGGCTCCGCTGTTCATGCCGCGAGAATCCAACCGGCGTTGGGCGGAATCAACCCACGATCGCGGTCGTGCGCCCTCGTACCGATTCCGTGGCGGCGATCGTGCACATTCAGCCGAGATTCCGGGCGAGCGTGGCGGCGGCGGCGATGCCGTCGTTCAGGCCCACGCCGCTCGTCGCCTGTCCGATGACATGCAGGCCGGGCAGGCGGCGCAGGTCGTCGGCGACGGCGCGCACGCGCGCGGCGTGCTGCAGATCGTATTGCGGAATTCCCGCGGGGTGACGCCACACGGCGACGAAGTCGGGCTCGACGCGCAAGCCGGCCGCGCGGCGCAGGTCGGCGACGGCGCGCGCCGCGATGGCGTCGTCGGTTTGATCGACGAGCGTCGGCTCGAAGGTGCCGCCTTGCAGCGCGCGCAAGAGCGCGGCGCCAGGCGGCGCGCGCTCGTCGAAGATCGACGACTCGTACTGACAGCCGAGCAGCGTCGGCCCTTCGCCGCGCGCGACGACGAAGCCGTACGCCGCGAGATCCATGCCGAGGTCGAGCGTGCCCGACGCGGGCGCGCGGAACCCGAGCGCCGTCACGGCGAGCGGCGCGAACGGCACGCTCGCGAGCGCCTTCGCGGCGTCGGGCGCGAGCGGCGCGAGGAGCTTGGCCGCGACGCGCGCAGGCGTCGTCACGACGACGCGCTCGGCTTCGAGGGGCGCACCCACCTCGAGTTGCACACGGTAGCCGCCTGCGCCGGGCTCGATGGCGGCGGCGCGCGCGACCACGCGGCGCGCGCCCAGCTTCTCGGCGATCGCGCGCGGCAGCTCCTCTAGGCCTTCGGGGAACGAGAACGATCGCGGCGGTCCGTCACTGGACTCGCCGCGCCCGGCGAGCGCGCCGCGCAGCAGGCTGCCGTGCTTCTGCTCGAGCTCCCACAGGCGTGGCAGCGCGCTCTTCATCGACAACGTCGCGGCGTCGCCCGCGTAGATGCCGATGACGGCGGGCGCGCCGATCGCGCGCGCGGCCTCGGCGCCGAAGCGGCGCTCGAAGAAGGCGAGCACCGATTCGTCCTGCGCGGGATCGCCCTTCGCGACGAAGGGCTCGCGCGCGAGGCGCAGCTTCGCCATCGCGCCCAGCAGATCGGTCTTCAGCAGCGCGGGCGGGCTAGACGGCAGCGCGCGCAGCGCGCCGCGCAGATAGACGAAGCGACGGCGCGTCGCCGCGTGCGACCAGATCACGCGGGCGTCGAGCCCCGCGGCCGTGACGAGCGCCTTCGTGTCGGCGCGCCCCGAGAGGAGCGCCTGCGGGCCCGTCTCGCAGAGAAAGCCGTCGCGGCGCTCGCTGCGGATGACGCCGCCCGCGCGCGCCTCGGCGTCGACGAGCGTGACGTCGTGCCCCGCGTCGACGAGCCGCGTGGCGAGCGTGAGGCCCGCGATGCCGCCTCCCACCACGACGACGCGGACGACGCGCACGCTCACACCCA
>DATAZS010000542.1:0-11219 GCA_036271915.1 Polyangia bacterium | reverse complement strand
CGCTCGTGCGCGCGACCGAGCCGCACTTCGACGTCGTCGAGTGCTTCGACGCGACCACGAACACCTGCCCGATCTCACCTGCGTGCGGGCTCAAGGGGACGCTGCTCCGAGCCCGCAAGGCGTTCTTCGCTGTCTTGGACGCGCAGACGTTGGCGGATTTTCTGCCGAGGCCCGAGCGGCTCGTCGCGCTGTGGGCGCCCGCGCTGCGAAAGCGAGCGGCGACATGAGGTCTGGCGTCGCCCCGGCCGCGTTGGCGTTCGCACTCGCCGTCGGCTGCGCGCCCCCGGATCACGGACGACCGTCGCAGCCCACGGGATGGGACGATCAGGTCCCGCTCGCGCCGGTCACCGACACGAACGCGGCCGCGAACGTCGTCGAGTTCAATCTCGACGCGCGCGTGTCTTCGCTGACCTTCCTGCCTGGCACGACGACGCCCGCGTGGACCTACAACGGCACCGTTCCGGGGCCTATCATCCGCGCGCACGTCGGCGATCGCATCGTGGCGCACTTCACGAATCACCTGCCCGAGGACACGACGGTGCACTGGCACGGCATTCGGTTGCAGGCGGCGATGGACGGCGTGCCCGGGCACACGCAGGCGGCCGTTCCGCCGGGTGGCTCGTTCGACTACTCCTTCGTCGTGCCCGACCCCGGACTGTTCTGGTACCACCCCCACGTCGCGTCGGCGCAGGAGGAGGGCGACGGCCTGTACGGCGCGATCCTCGTCGAGGATCCGAAGGACACGGACGCGCAGCAGGCCCAGACCTTCGGCGACGATCTCGTGCTCGTGCTCTCCGACATCGATCTGAACGCCGACGGCTCGCTCGGCGATCCGACGACGGGCGGCGACTTCGGCACGCTGTTCGGCCGCGAGGGCAACACGCTCATCGTCAACGGCAAGGTCAAGCCGACGATCCTCGCGCGCGCCGGGCTGCGACAGCGGTGGCGCATCGTCAACGCCGCGAAGAGCCGCTACTACCAGATCGCGCTCGACGACAACACGTTCACGCTCATCGGCGTCGACGGCGGCTTCATCCAGGCGCCCGAGAATCAGCAGCAGCTCGTCATCATCCCCGGCGGTCGCGCCGACGTCGTCGTCGAGCCGAAGGGCGCGCCCGGCACGACGGCGACGGTGCACTGGGTCCCGTACGATCGCGGCTACGGCTCGACCTATATGATCCCCGCGCAGGATCTCTTCTACGTGAAGCTCACCGACGACGTGCCGTACGTCGAGACGACGCCGCTGCCCACACAGCTGCGCCCGATCGCGCCCATCGATACCTCGACGGCGCTGTCGCGCACGATCACGCTCACGCAGGACGAGGTGAACGGCCAGCTCGTGCTGGGCATCGACGGCGTGCCGGCGCCCATGGCCGTCGCCATGCCCGCGAAGGTGGGCACGACCGAGGTGTGGACCGTCACCAACACGATGCAGTTCGACCATCCGTTCCACATCCACGGCTTCTTCTTCCAGGCGCTCGATCCAGTGTCGGGCGCCGCGCTGCCGTCCCCACGGTGGGTCGACACATACAACGTGCCGCAGATGCAGAGCGTGCAGCTCGCGATCACATATGACGATCGCCCCGGCATGTGGATGTTCCACTGCCACATCCTCGATCACGCCGACGCCGGCATGATGGGGATGATCCTGCTCTCCGAGTAGACCGGCCCTCGCGAGCGGCCGCGCCTTGACCGGTCGCCTTGACCGGTCGCCGCCGCTCGGACAGGCTCGCGGCAGGAAGGGACGGACATGAACCATCGATCACTCGGCCGCACGGGCCTGCGCGTCTCGGAGCTGTGCTTCGGCACGATGACCTTCGGCGGCGACGGGATGTACAAGGCGATCGGCACCACCGAACAGGCGGACGCCGACCGGCTCGTCGGGCTCTGCCTCGACGTAGGCATCAACTTCTTCGACACGGCCGACACGTACTCGATGGGGCGCGCCGAGACGATCCTCGGCCAGGCGCTGGGCGCGCGCCGCAAGGACGTCGTGCTCGCGACGAAGGTTCGCGGCCGCGTCGGCACCGGACCCAACGCCGTCGGCTTGTCGCGCGGACACATCCTCGACGGCATCGACGCGAGCCTCAAGCGCCTCGGCACGGACTACGTCGACCTGTACCAGATCCACGGCTTCGACGCGATCACGCCGTGGGAGGAGACGCTGCGCGCGCTCGACGATCTCGTGCGCTCGGGCAAGGTGCGCTACATCGGCGCGTCGAACCTCGCGGCCTGGCAGCTCATGAAGGCGCTCGGCCTCAGCGAGCGCGACCGCCTCGCGCGCTTCGAGACCATCCAGTCGTACTACTCGATCGCGGGCCGCGATCTCGAGCGCGAGCTCGTGCCGCTCATGCAGTCCGAGGGCGTGGGCCTGCTCGTGTGGAGCCCGCTCGCGGGCGGGTTCCTCGGCGGCAAGTTCGCGCGTGACCAGCAAAAGCCAGGTGAGACCCGCCGCGCGAAGTTCAACTTCCCGCCCGTCGACGAGGCGCGCGGATACGCCGTGCTCGACGCGCTGGCCGAGGTCGGTCGCGAGCAGGGCGCGTCCGTGGCGCGCGTCGCGCTGTCGTGGCTGCTGCACCAAGCCTTCACGACGAGCGTCATCGTGGGCGCACGCGACGAGGCTCAGCTGCGCGACAACCTGGCCGCGCCCGACGTCAAGCTCACCGCCGATCAGCTGGCGCGGCTAGACAAGGCGAGCGCGCTGCCTCCGGAGTACCCCGGGTGGATGATCACGATGCAGCAGCGCGATCGCCTCGAGGCGCTCACGCCCGAGCAGCGCTTCGCCCAGAAGTGAGCCCGATCCGACCCGCGATGATTTAATGGAACCGTGTCTTGTAAAATAGACACGTGCGTGGCAGGCTCTTCTCAGGAGGACGAACTGCCATGCGCATTGGAATCGTCGGTGGGCTCGATCGGAACGCACGGGACCTCGAGGCCATCGCCGAGGCGGGTGGCCACGCGCTCGAGACGCACACGGGCGTCGTGAGCGGTTCGGCGTCGGCGGCCAGCCTGCGCGCGCTGGTCTCGCGCGTCGACTTGCTCTTCATCCTGACCGACGTCAACAGCCACAACGCCGTTCACATCGCGCGCCGGACGGCGCGGCTGCACCACGTCGCCTTGCGGATCGTGCGGCGTCTCGGACCGTCGCACCTCGCGGCGTACCTCGTGCAGCTCACGCACGAGCCCGTGAGCGCCGACGACTACGCGCGCTCCGCCTGAGCGCGGCCGCGGTCACCGCATTGCGCGTCGCCCCCGGCGGCGCTATCTCCTCGGCCATGCTCTTCGATCCGCTGAAGCTCCGCTCGGTCACGCTGCGCAACCGCATCGGCGTGTCGCCCATGTGCGAGTACTCGTCCGAGGACGGCTTCGCGAACGACTGGCACCTCGTCCACCTCGGGAGCCGCGCCATCGGCGGCGCCGGGCTCGTCATGACCGAGGCCACGGCCGTCGAAGCGCGCGGCCGCATCAGCCCCGCCGATCTCGGGATCTGGAAGGACGCGCACGTCGAGGCCCTCGCGCGCGTCACGCGGTTCGTGCGCGCGCACGGCGCCGTCGCGGGGATCCAGCTCGCGCACGCCGGGCGCAAGGGCTCGACGGCCGCGCCCTGGGACGGCGGCCGCGCCGTCGACGCGAACGACGGTGGTTGGAGCCCCGTCGCGCCGAGCGCCTCACTGTTCGACGAGGGATACGCCTCGCCGGAGGCGCTGTCGGAGGCCGGCATCGCCGACGTGATCACGGCGTTCGCGGACGCCGCGACGCGCGCCCTCGCCGCGGGCTTCGAGGTGCTCGAGATCCACGCGGCCCACGGCTACCTGCTTCACGAGTTCCTGTCGCCCGTCGCGAACGCGCGCACCGATCGCTGGGGCGGGTCGTTCGACAACCGCGTGCGCCTGCTGCTGAAGGTCGTCGAGGCCGTACGGCGCGTGTGGCCGGACGCGCTGCCGGTCCTCGTGCGGATCTCGTCGACGGACTGGCTCGGCGGCGACGCGTGGGACATCGGCGCGTCCGTCGCCCTCGCGGGGCTGCTGCGCGCCGAGGGCGTCGATCTCGTCGACTGCTCGTCGGGCGGGATCGCGCCGCGCGTGCGCATCGCCGCCGGCCCCGGGTATCAGACGCCGTTCGCGGCGCGCGTCCGCGTCGAAGCGCAGATCGCGACGGCCGCCGTGGGCGAGATCACCTCGGCGGCGCAGGCCGAGCACATCCTGCGGACGGGGCAGGCCGATCTGGTCTTCCTCGCGCGGCAGCTGCTGCGCGATCCGTACTGGCCGTTGCACGCCGCCAAGCAGCTGGGCGTCGACGTGCCGTGGCCGCGCCAGTACGCGCGCGCGAAGTGAGGCGGCGCTACTGGAGCGTCATCCAGAACGCCCACGACGAGTCGGCGATGAAGCCTTGCCCCGACTGGTGGCCGCCGCCGACGTTGCACCACACGACGGGCGACGTGCAGTTGCCGTAGACCATGCAGCCGTTGGCGTTGCCGAACGCCATCGTCGACGTCGGCGTCGTGCTGCAGCCATTCGCCGCGATGAACGTGTCGCGCGCGGGGCCAACGCCGATGTCGAAGCCGCCGACGATCGACGACGTCGAGTCGCCCGGCATCTCCATGATGGCGGCGCCGCCCGTGCACGTGCCGTGGTCGTGCTGCAGGCCGCCCGAGTCGGCCGTCGCGCCGCGCAGGACGTTGCCGCGCGCGCACGCGAGGTAGTTCGACAACCAGGCGCCGCTGCTCGAGCCAGAGACGTACAGCTTGCCGGTGTCGATGCAGTACGTCTGCTCGATCTGCGCGAGGACCTGATCGAAGTACGGGCCGTCGGGCGAGTCCGCGCCGCCCTGCTTGCCGGCCTGGAAGCACCCGGGCGACCCGTCCGACGGCACGACGGTCGCGCCCGTGACGGTCGCGGGGATGAGCTGCACGTAGAAGACGTCGGTGAGGAAGTGACCGCTCGTCCAGGAGCTGCCCTCGCTGCCCGTCTGCCCGCAGCCCTGTCCGTAGAACACGACCGGGTATTGCTTCGTGGGGTCGAACATCGTGGGCAGCGTCGTGTAGTAGTACCGGCTCACGTAGGCCGGCATGTACTTCGACGCGATGTTGGTCACCATGAGGTTGTGCATGACGGCCTTCCCGATCGGGTCGGTCGGCGCGTCCTTGCCGCACGCGGCGCTCGGGCCCGAGGGGCGGCCGCCGCTGCCCGCCGTGCCCGTCATCGTGCCTCCGTCGGGCGCAACCACGGTCGCGCCGGCGCCGCCGGACATGCCCGCCGTGCCCGCGCCCGCCGCGCCGCCGGTCGAGGCGCCCGCCGAGCCGCCGGTTGAGGCGCCCGCCGAGCCGCCACCTTGAGATCCGGCCGATCCGCCCGTGGAGGCGCCGGCCGATCCACCGCTGTCACCCGCCGCGCCAGCCGTCGTCGCGCCCGCGCTGCCGCCGCTGTTCCCCGCCGTCCCGCCGATCGGCGTCCCCGACCCTCCGCTCGAGCACCCGAAAACCGAAAGAGCACCGACGCTGATCGTCATGAGGACCAGGGACCTGGCGGACGCGACTCTGCACTGCGGCATGGGGGACACCTCGCCGACAACGGTCCCGCAGACGGCGGTGCAACGCAATCGGCAGCGATGCCCAGGGCAGCCGATCCACGCGATCGGTGGCGAGACTTCCCCGCCTCGCGTTCTGTCACAATGGGAGCGTGAAGTTCCGCTCACCGACGACGGTCTTTCTGAACCGAGCGCGGCTCGTGTTCACGCTGACCGCCCTCATTCCGACCGTCTTCATGACGGTCATCGGCGTCGTGTTGGTCGCGACGGGCTCTCGGTCGGCCGCCTTCGTGGGCGGCATCCTCGTGCTCGCGCTGTGCGCGACGGCGCTCGCGGGCTACGCGCTCGGGACCGTCTTCGTGTCGCGCGGCGCGAGCCTGGCCGCCGTGCAGAACGAGTTCTTGTCGTCGGTGTCGCACGAGATCCGCACGCCGCTGACGTCCATTCGCATGTTCATCGAGACGCTGCGCGAGGAGCGCGTCACCGAGCCCGTCGAGCGCGCGCGCTGCCTCGCGATCATCCACCAGGAGCTCGGGCGCCTCGACGGGCTCGTGGGCAAGCTGTCGACGCTGTCACGCATCGAGTCACGCCACGGGGCCTTCGAGCGCCGCCCCGTCGGCATCCAAGAGATCCTGGACGAGGCGCTCACGGCGCTCGGCGCGCTGCGCTTCGGCGCGCCCGTCGATCTGCGCGTGAAGGTCGAGCCGGGGCTCGTCGTGCGAGGCGACCCGGCGGCGCTCGCGCAGGCGGTCGCGAACCTGCTCGCGAACGCGTGGAAGTACACGCCGACCGACGGCAAGCGCATCGAGGTGAGCGCCGTGGGCGACGCGGCGCACGTCACGATCGACGTGAGCGACAACGGCCCGGGTGTGTCGCCCGAGGAGAGCGGCATCATCTTCGAAAAGTTTCAGCGCGGCTCGGCCGCCGTCGGCAACGCGAGCGGCGGCACGGGCCTCGGCCTCGCCGTCGTGCGCGCCATCGTCACGGCGCACCGGGGCAAGGTCGAGGTGCGCGCCGACGCCCCGCAAGGCGCGTGCTTTCGGATCGTCTTGCCGCGCGTGCGCACGGGGGCGTCGTGACGGTACCCAACGTCGAGCCCGCGGGCACGCTCGTCGCCATCGTCGAGGACGACGACGCGATCGCCGAGGGGCTCGCGCTCAACCTGCGGTTGCAGGGCTATCGGACCGAGACGATCGGTGACGCCGAGACGGCGCTCGCGCGCGTCACCGAGGCGGCGCCCGCGCTCGTGCTGCTCGACATCACGCTGCCGAAGCAGAGCGGGCTGTGGGTGCTCGAGCGGTTGCGCGAGGCCGACAACCACGTGCCCGTCATCGTGCTGTCGGCGCGTCAGGACGAGTTCGACAAGGTCGCGGCGCTGCACCTGGGCGCCGACGACTACGTCACGAAGCCGTTCGCGCTCGCCGAGCTCCTCGCGCGCATCGCGGGGCTGCTGCGCCGCTCGCGGCTCAGTCAGCTGGCCGCGGCCAGCGCGCTCGCGCTCGCGAAGGAAGAGCGCGCGCCCGTCGGCGACGTCATGGTCCGCTTCGGCGACATCGTCCTCGATCCGGTGCGGCACACCGTCGTGCGCGCCGGCGCGTCCGTCCCGTTGACGCCGCGGGAGTTCGAGCTGCTCGCATTCCTGTGCGACAGCGGCGGCCGCGTGTTCTCGCGCGAAGAGCTCGTCCGCAAGGTCTGGGGGCTCTCGCACGCCGGCCAGGCCCGCACCGTCGACAACTTCGTCGCGCAGCTGCGCGCGAAGCTCGAGACCGATCCGGATCGTCCCAAGCACCTGCTCACGGTGCGCGGCAGCGGCTACCGCTTCGTCCCCTGAAAGCGGGGAGCGGGGCTTCGACGTGCGCGAATGTTACCTTTTGTCCACGTCCCGCACGTCGCGCGAAAAGCGATACTCTAGCGGGCGTGAACGAGGGTGCTTTGAACGTCGAAAGCGCGTTGAACGTGTTGTTGGTCGACGACTCGGCGGACGACGCGGAGATCATCGTTCGGGAGCTGCGGCGCAGTGGACGCGAGATCTCGACCGAGCGCGTGTTCGACGCCGACGCGATGAGCGCCTCGTTGCGAAGCCGTCGTTGGGATCTCGTGCTCTGTGATTGGACGATGCCCTCCTTCAGCGGAGCCGCGGCCCTCGAGCTCGTGAAGTCGACTGGCGTCGACGTTCCGTTCATCATCGTCTCGGGAACGGTGACCGAAGAGCTGGCCATCAAGGCCATGCAATCAGGGGCGCGCGATTGGGTCCTCAAGGACAAGCTCGCGCGATTGTTGCCCGCCGTCGAGCGTGAGCTCGGGGCGGCCGCCGCGCGCATGCACGCCGCGGTCGTGCTGAGACAAAACGAAGAGCACCTGCGGCAATCGCAGAAGATGGACGCCGTCGGTGGGCTCGCGGCGGGCGTCGCGCACGACTTCAACAACGTGCTCGCCGTCATCTTGGGGCACGCCGATTTGTTGCTGGGCGAGCCAACCCTGACCAACGACATGCGCGAGAGCCTCGTCGAGATCCGAGGCGCGACCATTCGCGCGGCCGAGCTCACGCAGCGGCTCCTCGCCTTCGGTCGTCAGCAGGTGCTGCAGCCGCGGAAGACGGACCTGAACCAAGTTGTCTCGGGGCTCGACAAGATGCTGCGGCGTCTCGTCGGCGAGGACGTCGATCTGGTGATCGGGATCGCCGACGACGCGGCGGTCGCCATCGTCGATCCGGCCCAGATGCAGCAGGTCGTCCTCAACCTGGTGACGAACGCGCGCGAGGCGATGCCGCGCGGCGGGAAGATCACGATCCAGGTCTCGAACGTTCACGTCGCCGAGCGCGGGGACGGCGAGCCGGCGGGGCTCGCGCCCGGAGATCACGTCATGCTCGCGGTCACGGACACGGGCGTCGGCATGGCACCCGAGACGAAGGCGCGAATCTTCGAGCCGTTCTTCTCGACGAAGGCGGCGGGGCGCGGCACGGGCCTCGGCCTGGCGACGGTGTTCGGCATCGTTCAACAAAGCGGCGGGACGATCGCGACCGAAAGCGAACCGGAGCGGGGCACGACGTTCCGGGTCTATCTGCCGCAGGTCGATCCCGAGGCGGGCGCCGACGCACCGGCTTCGGAGAAGGCCTCGAGCGCCGTGCAGCTGCGCGGACGCGGCACGATCTTGCTGGTCGAGGACGACGCAGCGGTGCGCGTCGTCACGCGCACGGTGCTTCGAAACGCGGGCTACCTCGTGCTCGACGTCGCCAACGGCGAGGAGGCGCTCTATCTGGCCGAGAAGCACCTCGACGCGATCGACCTCGTGTTGAGCGACGTCGTCATGCCGCGCATGAGCGGCCCCGAGCTCGCCGAGCGGCTGTGGGCGGCGCGTCCCGGCCTGAATGTTCTTTACATGTCGGGCTACACGGCCGGCGCGGTCGTTCATGGTGGTGCGCATGGCGCCGCGCTCGCGCCCGGCGTCACCTTTCTACAAAAGCCCGTCGCGCCGAACGTGCTCGTTCACAAAGTCAGGGAGATCTTGCACGCGGGCAAGATCCCGCGGCAGAACCTCGCGCAGCACTAGCGTTGGCGACCCCAGGTCGCCGAGTGCGGCTACGCGGCGGCCTTGAGCTTCTTGGCCTTGCGGGCCTCGCGGTACTTCTTGATCTTGCTCTTCGCGACGTCCTTGTGCTTCGAGCAAACCATTCCAAAAATGGGCGCCGCCTTGTTCTTGCAACCGGGAACGGGGCAAAACTGCGGCGGCATCTTCTTGCGTGGCTTCTTGGTCGCGGCCGTCGCGACTGCCGCCAGCGGGGAAAGCGCCATCGTCGCTTTGGGAGGCCGGCCGCGCCGCTTCGGGGCGCCGACGCCAAACGCGTTCAGGACCGCCGCGCGGGCGCGCTCCGTGGCCTGACTCTCGAGGATCGCGTGGAGGCGTTGGGTAAATTCTTCGATCGCGGCTTTGATGCTCATCCGCGGAATACTACGATATTAGAAACAGTAACGTAACAATTGATTGATTGACGGCCGTGGGCTCGAACATGGCCAAGCCGTTGTGGCGGCGGCGATCAGAGAATCCACCGACTCGTTACAAGACCCTGACTTTTGCTCAGGCACACTCGAACCATGATGCTCCACGTGATGTTGGCGGGTCCCGGGCACAAAGCTCGCGCGCCGAGGGGACTGTGCGGAGCCGCGGTGGCGGGGTTCTATTTCAGCAAACTGCCGGGCAACGGCGAGCGCCGACCGCACCTGTGCCCCGTTTGCCGATCGCTCGCTCTGAAGGTCGCGCCGACGAGGCACGAGGCGGCGTGCGCGATGGTCGCGCCGCCGTCGTCTCAGACCTCACCGGTGGCGCGGTAGTGGATGTCGAAGGGCTTGTTGGTGATGAAGAGTACGGTGACGTCGCTCTCCGCCGTGGCGCCGTGCTGCATGAGCGCGCCTTCCGGAAACCAAACAAATGAACCCGGGCCGTGACGTCCCGCGCTCGTCACGAGCGTGCCTTCGAGGACGTACATCCCGTGCGCGCAATTGTGCGTGTGCCACGGATTGATGACGCCGGCTGGGTAGCGCGTGAGGCGCACTCCCATCCCTGTATCGGGATCGTCGATGAGAAATTTACGATAGATCGGACGGCCGATCTTCTCGTTGGGCCGCTCCTCCCAGGGCAGGGCATTCGTGTCGATGATCGTCGGCGTGGAGTCCATGGCCGCACAATACCGCGGCGGCCCCCGCGCGTTCGCGGAGATTATTTGTCGAGCTTCTTCGCGAGCCCGTGCTTGAGGTCGCCGACGGCCTTCTTCACGGCGCCGCTCGCGCGCTCGGACGCGCCCTGCGACTCCTTGTCCTTGTTGCCCGTGACGATGCCCGCGGCCTGTTTCGCGCGGCCTTTGATGTTCTCGACGGCGCCGTCCTTCTGATCTTTGTTCATGAGATGAACGTGGCCATCAACGGCGACGTGTCAACGTCGATTGCCCGCCTGCAGAGGCTCAGGCGCGGCCGCTGAAAACGGCGCCGTGCTCGGTGGTGGTCTGGAGCTGGAGCTCGGCGCCGAAGAGCTGCCGCATCATGCGCGCCGTCGCCGATTTGCCGCCGCCGCCGTGGGCGGCGAGCGCGTCGGCGAACTCGTTGGCCGACTGGAAGCGCTGCGCCGGATCGAAGGCGAGGGCCTTCGTGAGGACGCCGCGCGCGGGCTCGGGCAGCAGCTCGAGCCGCGCGAAGTCCTCATCGGTGAGGCCGCCCGCGGCGCGGTAGAGCACGTCGAGATCGTTCTCGCCCGAATAGAGCAGATGACCGGTGAGGCAATAATGAAGGACGTGGGCGAGCGAGAACAGATCGCTGCGGTGATCGACGGTCTGCCCGCGCGCCTGCTCGGGTGACATGAAGTTCGCGTTGCCCTTCACCATGCCGACCTGCGTCTGCGGCACGCGGCGGTTCGACTTCACGATGCCGAAGTCCGAGAGCTTGACCTCGCCCTGCAGCGACACCATGACATTGCCCGCCGAGACGTCGCGATGCACGATGCCCATGGGCTCGCCGTTCTTGTCGTGCTGCTCGTGCGCGTAGGCGAGGGCCTGTAGCGTCTCGTGCGCGACGTAATAGGCGAGCGTCTCGGGCATGCCCGCTCCCGTGAGCTCGAAGTTGCGCGTCACGAGGCGCCCGAGATCGCGGCCCACGATGTACTCCTGGGTCATGAAGTACTCGCCCGCGACGACGCCGAAGTCGAAC
>DATAZS010000541.1:0-1769 GCA_036271915.1 Polyangia bacterium | reverse complement strand
GACGTGCCGTAGCCCGCCTTCTTGAGCTAGTGTCGCGCCCGGACCGCCGGACATGACACGCCCGCCCTCCAGCCGCGCGCTCGCGCCGCGACGCACGCGCGCCTCTCGGGTCGCGGGGTGGCTCGGGCTGCTCGGCTTCGTGTGGGCGGCCGTCGCGCTTCCGGCCGCGCACGCCGTTCAACACGTGCGCGAGGCCGCGGCCGACAACGCCGCGGAGGCGCGCGCCGAGGACGTCCACGCGCTCCTGCGCGCGCTCATCCACGGCGGCGCGAGAACGCCCATCCACGGTCACCATCACACGCACGACGGCACGCCCGGGGCGCCTGATTCGGGGCACGGACGCGGCAGCGCGCAGCACTTCGAGGTCGCGCTGCTCGGCGTCGAGGCGCCGCGCGTGCCGCCCCCCTCGCGACGCTTCGTGACGCGCGACGCGCCTCCTCCGATCGACGTGCCCGCGGCGGAGCCGACGCGCTCCGCGCGCACGACCCGTGGACCGCCCGCGCCCGCCGCGACCTGAGTCCGTCGTCTTCAACCGTCAGCGGTCGGACGCGCGCGTGCTCGCGCGCTTCCGCAGCGAGGCCCGACCATGTCCCGTTTTCATACGTCCGTGCGCGTCCGCGCTCGGAGCCCGTTCGTGCTGTGTCTCTCGACATTCTTCGTCCACTTCGCGGCGCGCGCCGACGATGCACCGGTCACGCCAGTCCCGGGAACGGCCGCCGTTCAAATGCCAGAGGTCGTGGTTCATGACCGCGCCGAGAGCTTGCTCGGAACCGCGCAGAGCGCGTCTCAAGGCGCGATCGGCGAGGCCGACCTCGAGGATCTGCCGCTGCTCCGGCGCGGCGAGCTGCTCGAGACTGTGCCGGGTCTCGTCGTGACGCAACACTCGGGCGACGGGAAGGCGAATCAGTATTTTCTCCGTGGCTTCAACCTCGATCACGGCACCGACTTCGCGTTCTCCGTCGACGGCGTCCCCGTGAACTTGCCCAGCCACGCGCACGGCCAGGGTTACTCGGATCTCAACTTCCTCATCCCCGAGCTCGTCGACTCGATCAGCTTCAAGAAGGGACCGTTTTATCCTGAGGTCGGCGACTTCTCGGGCGCGGGCGCCGCCGACATTCACCTCGTGAGCAAGCTGCCGGAGGGCATCGCCAACGTTCAGGGGGGCATGTTCGGATACGCGCGCGCCCTGCTCGCCGACGCGCCGAAGGTCGGAGCCGGAACGTTGCTCTACGCGCTCGAGTACAACCACTACGACGGCCCGTGGGATCTCCCCGAGCGCTCGAACCGATACAACGGACTGCTGCGCTACCACTGGGATTACGCGCACGACGACTACGACGTCACGGGCAACGTCTACTGGGCGCCGCAGTGGCGCTCGACCGATCAGGTCGCCGCGCGCGCTATCACCGACGGGCTCATCTCGCGCTTCGGCGCCATCGATCCGACCGACGGCGGGAGCACGGGCCGCGCCGCCCTCTCCTTCGCCTGGACTCACCACGACGATGGAGCCACGACGAAGCTGATCGTCTACGGCTTCTACTATCGCTTGAACCTCTTCTCGAACTTCACCTACTTCCTCGACGATCCCGTGAACGGCGATCAATTCGAGCAGATCGATCGACGCTGGGTCGGCGGCGCCGATCTGCGGCGAACTTGGGATCGCGTGTGGGGCGGCAAGCAGGTTCAGAACACGATCGGCGTCCAGCTGCGCAACGACTACATCCCCGACTCAGGCCTCGACCACACGGCGGACCGACGCGTCCTCTCCG
>DATAZS010000540.1:0-4770 GCA_036271915.1 Polyangia bacterium | reverse complement strand
CGCGCGTTGCTCGCCCAGCTCGCGCGCGACGGGCACGAGCTCGCGAGCCACACCTACTCGCACCCGTACGATCTCGTGCGTCTGCCCGCGGACACGATCGTCACGGAGATCGATCGCGCGCACGGCCTCATCGGTGCGTGCGCCGGCGCGGCGCCGTGCGGGTTCCGCGCGCCCGGGTACGCCGTGTCGGCGGAGATCATCGACCTGCTGCGCGCGCGCGCGTATCGCTACGACTCGTCGGCGTTCCCTTCGGCGGCGTATTACGGCGCGAAGGCGGCCGTCATGGGCGCGCTGCGCGTCGTCGGCAGAAAATCGAGCAGCATCCTCGATACGCCGCGCGTGCTCGCGGCGCCGCGCGCGCCGTATCGCCCCGCGGCGGGCGCGCCGTACCGCAAGGGCGATCTCGACATCGTCGAGCTGCCCATGGCCGTGACGGCGGTCGCGCGCTTGCCCGTCATCGGAACCAGCCTCGTGACGGCGCCCGCGTGGTTGCGGCGGCACCTCGTCGCCGCGGCGCTGCGCGCGCCTTTCTTCAATCTAGAGCTGCACGGCATCGATCTCGCCGACGCCGAGGCCGACGAGATCCCCCCCGCGCTCGTCGCGCGCCAGCCCGATCTGCGGCGGCCGCTCGCGCACAAGCTGGCGGCGCTCGACGAGACGCTCACGGCGGCGCGCGCCGCGGGCGCGCGGTTCGCGCGGCTCGACGAGGTCGCCGCCGAATTCGCCGCGCGCTGAGGGGGACGTTCGTCGCCGCGGTGATTTCGCGTTAGGGTGTTGTCTCGGTCGCTCGCCGCGGCGGTCAGCCGCGCGGAAAGGATTCCGTCATGCGCTCGCTCCACGTACGCAAGGTTGTTGGGGTCGCTCTCTCCGTCGCCTTCGCCGCTTGTTCGGGCTCGGGCTCTGGATCGACGTCGGGCTCCGCCGGCGCCTCGGGCGGCTCGGCCGGCGCCGCGGTGAGCACCGCGGGCGCGGGCGGCTCCGTCGCGGGGAGCACGGGAGGGGGTGGCGCGGCGGGGAGCACCGCGGGCGCGGGCGGCTCCGTCGCGGGGAGCACGGGCGGGGGCGGCGCGGTCGGTGGCGCGCCGGGAACCGCGGGCGCGGGCGGCGCTGGGGCGGAGGCCGGCGGCGTCGCGGGCGCGGTCGGAACTGCGGGCGCGATGGGCGCCGCGGGCGCGCCCGTGCACCCGACGGGCAACAGCACGGGCTGCAACATGGCGCCGCCCGCCAACGATCACGCGACGGGCTTCGTCCTTCACAGCCTCGCCGTCCCCGCGTGCGCGGGCACGGTCACGAACAAGTGCGTCGCGCCCGCGTTCGCGCCCGGCGGCGCGCTCGCGCAGTCGAACGACGGCTACGACTTCACGAAGCGCAACTACGCCGTGAGGCTGCCCACGGGCTACACCAACACGAAGTCCTATCCGGTCATCGTCGAGGGCGGCGGCTGCGGCGGCGGTCCCGCGGAGAGCGGCGGCGGCATGACGGCGGGCGAGGGCGCGGGCGACGCCATCCGCATCGGCCTGTCATACGTCAACATGTGCTTCGCCGACGGCGGGAACTCGTGCGCGGGGACGCCCGCCAACCAACCCGAGTGCGTCAACACGCCCGAGGTCCCGTACTTCTACGCCATGCTCGCCGACGTCGAGTCGAAGTACTGCGTCGACAAATCGCAGGTGTACATGGGCGGCTACAGCAGCGGCGGCTGGGAGACCTTCACCGTCGGGTGCGCGGCCGCCGAGGTGCTCCGCGGCATCGTCACCGAGAACGGCGGCCTTCGGCACAACCGCCCCACGTGCACGGGGCCCATCCCCGCGCTCATGGTCGCCGGAGCGACCGACAGCGACAACCCCATCGGCCCGCTCGTCATGGACATGGCCTACGCGCCCGCCAACATGACCGTCGCCGAGGTGAACGCCGACATCTTGTCGCTCGACAGCAACGGCACGGCGCCCGCGCGCGACGCGATCCTCGCGCGAAACGGCTGCGTCGGCACGGCGACGGCCGCCTACGATCCGGCGTATCCGCTGTGCGTGAAGTACACGGGCTGCCCCGCGAGCGCGCCCGTCGTGTGGTGCCCCATCACGGGCGCGGGCCACGCGCCGCTGCAGTACCAGGGCATCAACTACGCGCCCGGCAGCGTCGCGGGCAACGTGCTCATGTGGAAGTTCCTCACGACGCTGCCGTGACAGAGGCGTCGTGCGTCAGCGCATGAGGCCGCGCGAGATCGCGACGCGCGCCAGCTCGTCGCAGCGCTCGTTCTCGGGCACGCCCGCGTGGCCCGCGACCTTGACGAACGCGATGCGCGCGCACGTCGCGACGACCTTGCGGATGCGCGCGACCAGCTCCTGGTTCGCCTTGGCCTTCCAGCCTTTTTCTAGCAGGCCGATCGCGTAGCTCGAGTCGCTGTACACGCGCAGCGGGCGCTGCTTGTCGCCCTGCGCGACCTCGGCGGCCAGGATGATGCCGCGCTCGATGGCGACGAGCTCGGCGATGTTGTTCGTGCCGGAGCCCAGGTATTCGCCCAATTCGCGGCGTGCGCCGCCGTCGAGCACGACGACGCCGATGCCCATGGGCCCCGGGTTCCCCGAGCAAGCGCCGTCGGTCCAGATCTCGATCGTCCCCGGCAGGTTCGCGAGCGCCTCGGCGGGCGCCTTGCGCGCTGCGCTCGCGCGTGACGGGGCGCTGCGCGCCCGCGGCCTCTCGGCGATTCCCTTCCCGTCATCGGGCAGTAGGTTGGAGAGCGCGGGGCGGTAGCTCTTGGGGTCGTTTTCGCGGTATTTCATCTCGGCGCGCCCCTCGGCGTCCCGCACGGGGCGACCCGCCTCGTCGGCGAGCACGAGAACGCGCTGGTCCTTGAACTTCATGCGAATCCACGACATTGCCCGCACTATTGCGCGAACGCGCGTCGGCTTTCCAGTCGTCGTCGTCGGGATCGCGCTCCTCGCCGCGGGATCGTGCCGCGGCGGCTGCCAGCGCCCCGCGGATCCCGCGGCGACGGCGCAGGGGCGCCTCGCGCTCTTGCCCGTCGCCACGCGCATCGTCGTGTCGCTCGACTTCGAGAAGCTGCGCGCGAGCCCGGCCGCCGCGAAGCTCGCGGCGCTGGGCCAGCAGAGCCCCGACGACACGCGCGAGCTCGACGAGTTCACGCGTCGCACGGGCCTCGATCCGCTCAAGCAGATCGACAGCGTCCTCGTGGGCTTCCCCGACGACGCGCGCAACGAGGGCGAGATGGCGCTCGTGCTGCGCGCGCAGCACCTCGATCAGGCGCGCCTCGTGGGCTACGCGCGCGATCAGCTCCAGAAGAAGGGCGACGATCTCGTGAGCGTGACCCGCGGGCGCTTCACGCTGTGGTCGTCGCGCAAGAAGCCCGACGTCGCCGGCTTCTTCATCGACGAGCACACGTTCGTGCTGGGCGCGGGCGGCTGGGCGCCGCGCCTCGCCGATCTCGCCGAGACCGCGAAGCCGGGCGACAGCGCCGCGACGAACATCGATCTCGGACGGCTCGTCGAGCGCGCCGTCGATCACGCGATCTGGGCCGCCGCGATCGTCCCCGCCGACATGCGCGACAAGCTGCGGTCCGATCCGCAGCTCGCGCTCGCGGCGAGCCTCACGAAGGTCGTCGTCGGCATCGACGTGCCTGGCGGCCTCGACGCCGTCGTCGTGGGCGACGTCGCGACGCCCGCCGACGCGCAGATCCTCGCGACGAAGATGCAGGAGACGCTGCGCGACGCCAAGCGCAGCGCGCAGGTGTTGATGTTGGGCCTCGGGCCCTACCTCGACGGTGTCACGGCGCGCGCCGTCGACGCGCGCTTCGAGCTGCACGCGACGCTGGGCGCGCCCCAGGTCGACGACCTGCTCGGGCGCCTCGGCGCGTTCCTCGCGCTCGCGCGCCAGGGCCACGCGCCCGGGTTCCCGTAGCGCGCGCGGCAGCGCGGTCCCCCGGTTTAGGCCGAGAGGCAGCCCTCCGGTGCATTACGCAAGCAACGGTTGCACACGCCGATCGATCGCCAGAGGTAGGAACGATATCGCGACCTTGCACGAATGGTGGGCCTTTGTCTGACCTCCGAACATTCGCGAGGCTGCACGAGCACTTGCGGGCCCCATTCACAGGGCTGCATAGTTTCGCAGTTCACGAACGTGGGCCCGCGAAGTCCACGAGCGTGACGTGCCGGGCCGTTTCGACCGAGGGGGACCTCATGATTTCGAACCGGAAGCCTGATAGCGCTGCGTTCACCGCGCGCATGGTTGCAGTGGCAGCGAGCCTCTGCGCGATCGCCGCGAGCGTTGGTTGCTCTGGGCAAACGAAACCGGGCAGCGGAACGCCGGGATCGATGTCGCCTTCGGGCGAGACGTCGAGCTCGGCGGGCAGCTCGGGGTCATCGACGAGCGGCAGCAGCGCGGGCAGCACCGTCATCGGCGGTGGCAGCGCGGGCAGCACCGTCGTCGGCGGCGGCAGCGCGGGCGCCACGGTCGTCGGCGGCGGCACGGCGGGATCGACCGTCTCGCTGTCTTCGTCCTGCGACACGGCGTCGACGCCAGGTGCGGCGCCCACGGCGTTCGTGACCTCTTGCTCGAGCTGCCACGGCATGACTGCCAACGGCCGCAACGGGTACCCGTCGCTGCGTCAGACGATGACGATCGCTGACATGACGGCCATCGTTCGCGCCGGCAAGGTCAGCACGACGGTGAAGTTCACGACGTCACAGGGGAAGACGATCCCCGGCACGATGCCCGCGTTCACGGCGACGCACGTGAGCGACGCGGACATCGCCG
>DATAZS010000539.1:0-3882 GCA_036271915.1 Polyangia bacterium | reverse complement strand
CTTGCCGTCGAGGCGCTTGCCGTCGCGCAGCGCACGCTTGATCTGGTCGGCGCGGTAGCGGCCGAGGCCCGTGTCCTTGTCGGGCGTGAGGTTGGGCGCCCACACTTTGCCGAGCGCGCTCTCCATGGCGCCTTCGCTGCCCGCCATGTACTGCGGGTCGCTCGGCTTGCGCGGGCCCTTCTTCGTGAGCGCGTGACAGTCGGCGCACGCGGCGATCGACGCGAGGTATTCGCCCGCCTTCGCGGGGGTCTTCTTGTCGGGCGCGGGGACGTCGTGGACGGGCGCGTGCATCTGCACGCCGATCTGCGTGAACAGCACGCGCGGCACGAGGCCGAGCGCGGGCTTGGTGCGCGGCTTCGGCTGCTTGAACGCCGGCACGGAGCGCAGGTAGACGACGATCGCGCGCACGTCCTCCTCCGACAGGCGCTGGTACGCGCCGAAGGGCATGACGGGCAGCAGGAAGTGGCCGTCGCGCGCGACGCCGTCGCGGATGGCGCGCATGAGCTCGTCGTCGCTCCACGCGCCCACGCCCGTCTCGACGTCGGGCGTGAGGTTGGGGATCCAGACGTCGTCCGACATGCCGTGGGCGACGAAGGTGTTGCCGCCGCCCAGGAACGCGTCGGTGCGCTCGGGCTCGGACGTGATGTCGCCGTGCTCACGGGTCGTGTGGCATGCGCCGCACGCGCACACCTGGTTCACGAGATAGCCGCCGCGAAGGAGCCGCTCCGTCGTGGGCTCGATCTTCTCGCTCGTCACGGGCCGAACGTATCTGCCGCCGCACGCGCCGAGCGAAGCCAACGTCGCGGCCAGGGCCCACATCCCGAGGCGTCGATGCATGGCGCGCAGGGTAAACATTTCGGCCCCGCGCGGCAACGGAACCTGCGGTGCTTTGACCCAGGCGTTCGTCCGCCGCCCCGGATTTTCCTCGCGGTGGGGGGCATTTGTGGTTAGAAATGTCCCCATCATCGCCCCCATGGGCGGTCCTTTCCCCCTGACTGACCCTATTCGGAGGCGTCGCAGAACATGAACCAGCTCAAGCTTTCGGTTGGCGTGCTGCTCGTAGGCAGCTTGGCTTTGGCCGCGAACTTCGCGGCGTGTAGCTCGAAATCGGGTAACACCACCGGCACGGCGGGCGCGCAGGGCTCGGCGGGCGCCGGGACGGCCGGCTCCACCGGCACCGCGGGCGGCGAGTCCGCGACGAAGTCCGACGGCACCTGCGTTTCCGGCGCCTTCAAGCACGGTACCCCTGGCGTCTGCGCCTGTCAGCCCGATGTGCCCACGGTCTGCGAGGCCAGCTGCACGAACACCGTCATCGGCGACGACGCGAACTGCGGCATGTGCGGCAAGGCGTGCCCGGACACCTCGACCTGCAACGGCAGCGCTTGCGGACCGACGGCGACGACCGTGCTCGCCGCCATCAGCGGTTGCGCGCTGCCCGATAGCACGCCGGGTGTCGCGATGAACATCGCCGTCAGCGGCGGCAATGTCTACTACACCGACAACCTGCACGGCACGGTCAGCAGCGTCCCCGTCGCGGGCGGCGCGTCGACGCCCGTGGTCACCGGGGAGAAGGCCCCCGGGCAGATCGCCATCGCGGGCACGACCGCGATCTGGATCAGCGTGACCGCGGCCACGACCGTCACGGGCGACGGCGGCGCGATGATCACGACGACGACGGCCAAGCTCCGCAAAGCGGCGCTCCCCACGGGGCCGGCGATGGACATCGTCACCGAGACGAACAACAACGGCGGCATCATGGCCTTCACGCTGTCGTCGGACGGCCAGACGATCTACTACTCGTCCGACACGAACGTGAAGTCGATCCCGGTGGCCGGCGCGGCGGCGGGCACGATCGTCGCCATGGAGCAGCTCAACGGCGTCCCGACGGCCCTCGGCCTGTCGGAGGATGGCAAGACGATCGCCTACGTGACGATGCTCAACGGCGACGTGGACATCATCACGCTGGGCACGAGCGCCGCAAGCAAGTCGGTTGCTGATGGTGGCAACGGCTGCCCTGCCAACACCGCGTGCTGCGGCATGCATGACCCGGCCGATTCGTCGGGCGAGGCGCTGCTCAACACGAACTGCACGCGCGTCGGTCGCTCGCAGGGCGCGCCGTACTTCGGCGCCGTCATCCTCAAGGGCGGCGTCGCGTACTGGGGCAACGACACGGCGATCCACGCGAACGCCGCGACGCCGAACGCGGCGCAGGCCAACGTCCAGGTGGCGACGACGAACGGCGGCGGCATCACGGCCTTCGGCGGCACGGCGACGAACATCTACTTCGGCGACACGGTCGACAAGCTCATGTTCAAGGACACCTACGCGCTGCCTCCCGCGGACGGCGGCACGAAGGCGGACTCCACGCGCATCTTGCGCGCGCAGATCGCGACGTCGATCGCCTTCGACTCGACCCACATCTACTGGTCGACGGCGGGCTGCGCGATCAACAGCGCGCCGCAGTAAGTAGCGCTGCCGCGCTCGCGCGCGGCTAAAGGAAAGGGCGTCACGCAACCGCGCGACGCCCTTTTTTTTGTCTCGCGCGGCGCGCGGGCTACTCGAGGATCTTCACGAGCTCGACGTCGAAGACGACCGGCCCCGGCGGCGGGCCGAAGGGCAGCGGCTCCTGGCCGGGCCGAAGGTCGCCGAACGCGAGCTTGCCGGGCAGCCACAGCCGCCACTTGTCGCCCTCGACCATGTGGACCATCGCCTCGCGCCAGCCGGCGGGGAGCCGCTTGACGCGCACGGGGGACGAGTCGCCCGCGATGAGCGACGTCTGGAACATGTCGCCGTTGGGCTTCCACGCCGTGTAGATGACGTCGGCGCGCGTGTCCTCGGTCGGGTGGCGCTTGCCCGTGCCCTTCTTCAACACGACGTACGCGAGCCCCGACTTCGTCGTCTTGGCCTCCTTGGGCGCGGCCGCGACGTTCTCGGGCGCGGGCGGCACCTGAATGATGCGCACGAGCTCGATCTCGAACGTCATGTCGCCGCGAGGCGCGTTCGCGAAGTTGGGCCGATTGGCGTACGCGAGCGCGCCGGGGATCCAGATCCGCCGCTTGTCGCCCTCCACCATCTGCGCGAGCTCGGCGGCGACGCCGGGCGCGAGCTCCTTGAGATCGTAGCGGCGCGGCGTCCCGTCGGCGTCCGTCCCCTCGAACTGTTTGCCGTTGCGCTCCCAGCCCGCGTACCTGAGCACGACGAAGTCCTTTGTCGTCGGGTGCGTCAGCCCATTGCCCTTGCCGCGCGCGAGGATCTTCCGCGCGACGCCGTTCGGCTCCCGCTCGGCGTCAGCGGGCGGGGCAGAGACGTCGGCGGGTGGCGGCGTGACCCAACTGACGCCGCTCATGCCCGGCGTCGCGGACGCGTCGGGCGCGGCTGGCGACGCGGCGGCAGGGGCCGCCACGGGGGCCGAGGCGCCGCGCGCGCACGCGGCGGCGGACAACGAGAGGACGAGCAGCGAAACGAGAGAGCGGGGCACGCACATGGCGCGCAGTCTCCCACCGGGATTGGGGTTCGCCAAATCGACGCGCGTAGACACTTGTGTGCTTGAAGTCACGGAAATTGCCTCGCTGATTTTTCTGGAGTGGCGCAGGGGTCTGTGGTTTCGTCGCCGAAATCGGGAGGGCCCTCCTACGCATTTCGCGGCGCGGCCCCAATATAATTTTTAACGAATCGAGGGAGACAGATCATGAGAAACACACTGATTGCAATGTCTTGTTTGGTCACAGCGAGCATGTTCGCTTGTACGAGCTCACCCAAACGAGTGGTTCAGAACGGCACGGCGGGCGCCTCGGGCAGCGCTGGCGCCGGCAGCGCGGGCGCGGGCACGGCCGGTGACCAGGGCGGCGCGGGCGCGGGCACGGCTGGCGCGACGGTCGGCGG
>DATAZS010000538.1:0-4234 GCA_036271915.1 Polyangia bacterium | reverse complement strand
GCCGACGGGACGCCCGTGCTCCAGTGCGTGCCGCCGCCCAAGAACACGTGCTCGAACACGCTCGAGCCGTGCACGACGGTCGCCGACTGCTGCAACCCCGCCAACCAGTGCATCAACGGTCGCGACGCGACCGGGACCCTGTACCTGCCGTACGGCGAGACGGTCGAGGGGCGCATGAACTACGAGCCGAGCGTGCTGCCCGTCGCCGTGGGCGGCTATTACTGGGTGCTGTTCACGAGCCGCCGCGCCTACGGCAACACGATCTCGCCCACGAGCGGCGATCCGCCCGGCAACGATCCGTTCGGCTCGGAGGCCAACCCCAGCCCGCGCAAGAAGATCTGGATCGCGGCCATCGACATCGATCACGCGGGCAAGGCCGATCCGAGCCACCCGGCGTTCTACCTGCCGGGGCAGGAGCTGCACACGGCGAACATGCGCGCCTTCGCGGCGCTCGCGCCGTGCAAGCCCAACGACATGTCGTGCGAGACGGGCGCCGATTGCTGCGGCGGCTTCTGCCGAGAGACGTCACGCGCCGCCGACGGGACGCCCGTGCTCCAGTGCGTGCCGCCGCCCAAGAACACGTGCTCGAACACGCTCGAGCCGTGCACGACGGTCGCCGACTGCTGCAATCCTGCCAATCAGTGCATCAACGGCCGCTGCGCGCAGATCATCCCGTGAGGCGCTGACGCCAAAAAGGGCGGTGCGCGCGTCAGCGGGGCGGGGCGCCCGATTTGCCGGCGTCGATGAAGCCCATGACGGTCTTGAGATCGAGCTGTCGTTCGCGCGGCGCGAGCGACTCTGACACCGCCTCGCCTTCGACGATGAACAGGCCGAAGCCGAGGGCGCCGAGCTTGCGCCGAAGCGCCGAGGCATCCCACCGTCTGGTGGTCGGCGCGTTGCCGCTCGCCAGCAGGTACTCGGCGGCGGCCGCGGGCGTGCACGCGAGGTACATCACGTTGGTGTAGGGCGCGACGACGCTCATGCGCGCGAGCGCTGAATCGAGGTCGCTCAGCTCATTGTGGAGCTCGATGCCGAGGATCCTCGGCTTCGTCATGAGGCGGCCCGCCTGATAGGCGAGGACGTCGACCTTGGGCAGGTCCGCGGGCGCGTCCTTGTATTCGGCGAAGCCCATGACGCTCAGCCACATGCGGATCCCGGGGCCGAGGTCGTTCTCGTGGGCGACGTCGTTGAAGAGCTTCCCCGCTGCGTCGTCGTGTAGCTTGCGAAGGTTGAAGATCCCGGCAGCGAGCACCTCGCCCGGCGCGGCGCCGAACCACACCGAAGTCTTGTCGGCGCGCAGGCGGTCGATCTGCAGATCGATGGCGGCGATCTTTTGCCGCGTCGACCTCGTCGTGTCCGCGCCGGGCACCGAGAGCTCGCGCATGACACCGTCGACGATCTGCGGGTTCTTCATCGCCTCCTTGAGACGGCGCAGGCGCAGGTAGCAGAACCGCGTCGTGTCGGGATCGGTGAAGAAGCCAAAGCGCATGCCGCGACTATCGCGTATTCGCCGGCACGCGCCTAGCGCGCGTCGGCGTACTGGACGCTCACGATCTCTACCTCGTTGTCGCCGCCCGGCGCGCGAATCGAGACGACGTCGCCGAGGCGCCGCCCCAGCAAGGCGCGCGCGACGGGCGCCACGAAGGCGATTCGCCCGACGCTGGCGTCCGCTTCGTCGACGCCCACGATCGTGAGCGCGCGCGTGACGCCGTCGGCGTGCCGGAGGCCGACATGCGCGCCGAAGCGCACCTCGGACTGGTCGCGCGGCGGCGACGCGACCACGGCCGTCGCGATTCGTCGTTCGAGCTCGGCGCGCCACGCAGCGCCGCCCGGGTCTGCGTCGGGGGGCGTCCTGTCGAGGTGCGCCAGCTCGTCGCGCAGCGCGCGCAGGCCAGCGGCCGTCACGTAGTTCGGCCCCGGCGGCAGCGGCGCGCGGTGGCGCGCGATCTCGGGCGCGTCAGGCCCGTCGTCCTTCGTGAACGCCTTGCTCACGACGGAAGGATAGCGCCTCGACCTTGAACGGAACGCCGTCTAATCTAGGCGCCATGAAAATCATCGTCGTCGGTGCCACGGGAACCATCGGCTCAGAGGTCGCGAAGGCGCTCGGCGCGCGCCACGAGATCGTGAGCGTCTCGCGGAGCACGCAGCCCGCCATCGACTACGCGAAGCCCGAGTCGATCACGGGCCTCTTCGAGAAGATCGGCGCCGTGGACGCCGTGATCTCGTGCGCGGGCGGCGGCGTGTTCAAACCGCTCGATCAGCTCACGGACACCGACATCGAGAAGACGCTGCAGGACAAGCTCATGGGCCAGGTTCGGCTCGCGCTCGCGGCGCTCCGCCACGTCAAGCCGAACGGCTCGATCACCGTCACGGGCGGCGTCATGTCGCACGAGCCGATGCCGGGCGGCGCCGCCATCTCGCTCGTGAACGCCGGCCTCGAGGGCTTCGTGCGCGGCGCCTCCATCGAGGCGAAGAACGGCGTGCGCATCAACCTCGTGAGCCCGCCCTGGGTCACCGAGACGCTGAAGAAGTTCGGCATGACCAACGATCGCCACCTGTCGGCCGCCCACGTCGCGCGCGCGTACGTCGCGTCCGTCGAGGGACGCCACAACGGCGAGATCCTCGACCCCGCGCGCTTCTAGTCGGCGCGGGCGCGGACGTTCAGAAGGTCACGGGGCCGAAGACGAAGAGGCCGCTGTCGTCGGCCGTCGCGCCCTGCGACGTGAACACCAACAGCGGCGGATTCGCACCCACGACGATGACGGGGGCGCCGACGCCGATGCCGCCGCGAATGCGAAACGCGCCCTGCGGGTCCAACGTCGATCCGTCCGCCGAGACGGCGATGTACTTCAGCGTCGTGCGGCTCGTCATCGGGTCGAGGCCGTCGCTGTAGACGACGCCGCGATCACCCAGGGGCTTGATGAGATCGACGTGCGTCGCGAACTGCTGCTTCGCGTGGCATTGGTCCGGCGCCGCGAAGAAGCCGTCGAGCAGCGACGAGTCGCTGCCGGGCGCGACCGCCTTCCAGAACATGAGGCCCGCGCTCGCTAGATAGGAAGGGTTGTAGATGGGGTCGGCGCCGTCGTCGATCGCGCAGCTCGCGAGGTCGGCGTTGCGGAAGACGGTCCCGAGGAATCCGTCGTCGAGCCACGTCGTATAGCGGAGGTCCGGCGAGACGACGGCGCCGTTGAGGACGCCCGTATAGTGAAAGAGGACCTTGAGGGCGGCGGCGCGGTTGGGCGCGAACTCGACGACGCCGCCCACGTTGTCGTCGCCTTTCTGGATCGTGATGGCCTCGTCGGTCGGCGCGTCGCCGAGCAAGGAAAACGCCGGGACGTCGCTTTCGACGAGCTGCGTGTTGGCGCCCGACGGGAAGTCGGCGACATAGAGATCGCGGCTCGTGGACGACGTGCGGCTGAAGTAGATCTTCTGGCCGTCGTTCGAGACCTGCCAGCCGAGCACGTCTTCGAGCGTCGCCGCGGGCGTCGTCGTCGTGCCCACCTCGGACGTCGGCGAGAGGCGGAGGGTGCGCGGCGCGCCGATCGTGTCGGCGTCGGCCAGCACGAAGACCGACCCGTCGGGCGAGAAGCCGGCCTGCCAGGACGTGTTGGCGTCGTTGCGCAGCGGCCATCGGCCGAACGAGGGGAGGGCGTCGCCCGTCTGCGCGGCCAGGTAGCCGGCGCTGACGTTGACGCTGTCGCGCTTCGCGGGCGTTCCCGCGGGATCGTCCAAGCAGGCGATCGCCGCCGAGTGCGTGTTGCCGCTGCACCCGACGCCGGCGGTCGACGAGATCTGGCGGCCCGCGGACCAACCCGGGCGCCAAGCGAAGAGCGGTCCCAGGAAGTCCTGGCCGGGCGGCGCCGCGTTGTCGGTGCCGTAGATGAGCGTGTCTCCGTCGAAGAAAGCGGCGCCGCGCGTGTCGACCTTGTCGCTGAGGCGGAGGCAGCTCGGGTCGCTTCCGTCGCACGCGGGGACGTCTCCCGTCGCGACGCGCGTGACGTCGATGACCCACAGCGCGGCGACGCCGCTCGCGCCGGCGCCCACGATGAAGCCGCACCACCGATGACCGTCCGCGGACGCCGGGATCTGGTGCGTGCAAGAGCTGACGTCGTTGCCCACGAGGATGGCGCTCGCGTCGAAGAACCGCACGGCGGGGTGCACGGTCTGTGGCAGCGCGCGACCCGGATCGATCGGTTCGGCTTCGAGCGACGCGTCGGCGGCGTCGGCGGTGTCG
>DATAZS010000537.1:0-1891 GCA_036271915.1 Polyangia bacterium | reverse complement strand
CTTCGAGATCGTTTCGATGAGCGAGGAGGAGGCCGCGGAGCGCGAGCTGCAGGCGCGCCGCATCCATGCGAGCCGCGAGACGCTCTCGTCCGAAACACACTGGACGTCGTCGAGCGCGACCGTGTTCGACGGCACCTATCGCCACATCCACCGCGCCGCGAAATCGCGCGTGCGTGAAGATGTCACGTCGAACTCGCGCTGAGCCGTCGCCATGGAAGCGGTGACGTCGAACGATGCACTCGTGCGCCACGAAGCCTTTCTGGCGGGTGCCGACGCGCTGCGTGCGCAAGGCGATCTCACGGGCGCGCTGGCGCGCTACCGCGCGGCGGATGACCTGCTGCGGGCGCTGGCGGATGGCGACGGCGTTCCGTCGCGCGCTCACGTGGTGCTCGCGTGCACGCAGCAGCGCATCAGCGAGGTGCTGACCGCACGGGGCGACCTTGCGGCGGCGCTGGAAGCGTTGCGCGCCGAGCTCGCGCTGCGGCGGCGCATCGCCGGCGCGGACACGGGCGACGCGCAGGCGCGCGAGCATGTGGCGCGCGTCGCCGCGCGCGTCGCCGAGGTGCTGGTGCTGCGGAGCGCGATCGCGACGTTTCAGGGCGGCGGGGAGCGCGGTGCGCCGGCGACGCACCGGCGGCCCGGCGAGGCTTCGTGGAACCTGAGCGCGGTTGCGGGCGCGCTCGAGACGCAGGGCGATCTCGGCGGCGCGCTCGCGCTCTATCGCGAGGGCCTGGCGATCCGCCGGCGCCTCGCGGCGCAGGACCCCGACAACGTGGCGCGGGCGTATGACGTCTCGTGGAGCCTCACGGGCCTCGGCGGCGCGCTGATGCTGCGCCGCGATCTCGACGGCGCGCTCGCGTGCTTCGGCGAGGCGCTCGCCATCCGGCGCGCGCTCGCGGCGCGCGATCCGGACAACGCGCGGCGGCGGCTCGACGTATCGTGGAGCCTGATGGCGACCGGCGACGCGCTCGCCGACAAGGGCGACCACGCCGGCGCGCTCGCGGCACTGCGCGAGGCGCTCGCGATCCGCTGCACGCTCGCGGATGCCGATCCCGGCAATGACGGCCTGCGTTGCGACGCGGCGCTCAGCCTCACGCGGATCGCCGACGTGCTGGTCGCGAGCGGCGATCGCGCCGGGGCGCTCGCGGCCTATCGCGAGGGGCGCATGGTCGTGCAGGCGCTGGTGACGCGGGTGCCTGCCCGCGCCGAGTGGCACGAGGATCTCACCGCGATCGATGCCTGGATCGCCGAGCTGACGCAGGCGGCGTGAGCTGAAGTCTCCCGTCATGCCCGGCGAATGCCGGGCATCCTCGCCTTTCTTCCGGTTCGGCGAAGACGTGGATGGCCGGGACAAGCCCGGCCATGACGGATAGGTTGTCAGCGGAAATTACCGTACCTGAAACACCAGCTTGCCGCGGAAGTGGCGGCCCTCGCTCACGCGATGCGCCTCCGCGACATCAGCGAGGCGATAGAGCTTGATCTCGGGCGGACGGATCGCGCCCTTCTGGTAGAGGTCGGCGATGCGCTCCATGTGGCGGCGCGTGCGGTTGACGGCGGGGCGCAGCGAGGCGACGTCGCCGCGCGGCGGGGTCGGGGCCTTGCCGCCGGACGCGATGAAGGCGGCCCGGCCGCCCGGCTTGAGCACCGAGAAGGACTTCATCGCGACGTCGCCGCCGACGGTCTCGAACACGGCGTCGACATCCTTCACGACCTTCGTGAAGTCCTGCGTCCTGTAGTCGATCACCTCGTCCGGCCCGAGGCCGCGCACATAGTCGAGGTTGGGCGTGCTGGTGGTCGTGATCACGCGCGCGCCGATATGCTTGGCGAGCTGAATGGCGAACCCGGCAACTCCGCCCGCCCCGCCCTGGATGAGAATCGTCTCGCCGGGCCT
>DATAZS010000536.1:0-16264 GCA_036271915.1 Polyangia bacterium | reverse complement strand
TCGAGGCGCGTCTTCGTCGCGAGCGCGCGCTCGTCGTCGGCGCGTCGCAGGAGGGCCTCGGTGAGCGCGCACGGCGCGTCGGGGGGCGGCCCGCCCTTGGCCGCCGCGCGATCGAGCGCGCGATCGGCGTCCCACTCGAGGCCGCGCGCGCGCAAGGCGTGCGCGAGCACGAGCTCGGGCGCCCACCACGCTGGCGCCGCGCGCGCCGCGGCCTGCGCGTCGTCGATCGCCTCGCGCACGTGCTCGTCCTCCAGCTCCACGGCGGCGAGCGTCTGCCAGGCCCGCGCGTCCGCGCCGTCGACGGCGAGCGCCGCGCGCAGCAGCCCGCGCGCGCTGTCGCGCGTGAAGCCCGCCGGGCGCGTCGGATCGTCGCGCGAGATGAGGGCCGCGAGCGTGAGCCCGGGCGCGAAGGTGCGGCGGCCCGCGAGGCGCGCCGCGCGCGTGAGCGCGTCGTCGACATCGCCCGTGCGATTGGCCACGAAGGCGCGCGCATAGTCGTCGAGGGCGTCGTCGAGCGCGGACGGCGCGGGCGCCCCCGTGAGCAGCGTCGCGTGGGCGGGCATGTCGCGCGCGGTCTCGAAGTGAACGACGGTGCCGGGCGCGCGGGGCAGCATGAGCAGCGCGACGTCGGCGCGCCCGCCTTGCGTCGCGAGGCGCAGCTCGATCTCGTGGTGCCCGGCCGCGAGGGCGAGGGCGAACGCGCTCACGCGCGGGCCGAAGCGCGTCTCCGAGCCGTGGTGCAAGGGCGCCGCGTCGTCGATCGCGAGGCGCGCGTCGCCGTCATAATCGAGGACGAGATCGTATGTCCCTCCGGGCACGTCGACGGCGGCGCGCAGGCGTTCGGCCGCGGGGCGCCCGTCGCGCGCCGACACGGACAGCCGGCACCCCGTCGCGAGCACGGGCGTCCCCGCGGCGTGCGACAGCGGCGAAGCGCGTCGATCGAGATCGAGGTGCGCGAGCGGTCCGAGCGTCCCCGCGTCGACGACCTGCCGCGCGCAGCCGCGGCGGACGGCCTCGCGCTCGAGCATGGCGGCGTCACCCGCGCGCCGCGCGACGTGCTCGGCGAGGCGCGCGAGCTCGAGGCGCGCCTGCCACGGCAGCGTGTCGCCGTCGGGCAACGCGAGCAGCGCGGCCTCGTCGCGCGCGCGCCGACTCGGGCCGACCTCGTCGTCGAGCGCGAGCGCACGCGCCGCCGCGACGGGCGCGACGAGCGTGGCCGTCGGGTCCGCGTCGCCGGCCTTTGCCGCCGCGACGAGGACGGCGGTGTAGTCATCGAGCGCGCGTGGACCGTCGCCGTGATCGTAGGCGAGGGTCGCCCGGCCGAAGCGCGCGAGCACGTCGTCGGGCGCCGTCGCGAGGCGCGCCTCGAACGCGCGCGCCGCCTCGTCGGGCTTGCCGTCGACGAGCGCGCGCCATGCGTCGCTCGCTGCCGCGCTGGCGCCGTCGCGCCGCTGCGCGAGCGGCCCCGCGCACGCCGCGAGCGCGAGAACGATCGCCGCCCAGATCTTCTTCATGGCGCGGCTCCCGCGGGACCGACCGTGATGCGCTCCGCGAACGCGGCGTCGATGTCGCCGAGGAACGATCGGAAGGCGGCGTACTCGGCGGGCGTCACGCGGTACCGCGTGACATCGAGGAACGTGTGCACGCGCACGAGGCCGCCGGCCTCGGCCGCGACGTCGACGCTGAGGTGGCCGAAGGGGCTCGTGACCTGCCGCGGAGCCGCGCCCGCGCGCAGCGTCCATCCCGCGGGCAAGCGATACACGATCTCCTCGTCGTGCTGCCACGGGTACGCGATCACGAGATCTTGCTTGCGCGCGCCGAGGCGCGCGTACGTGCGCGAGAAGTCCGCCTCGCGCACGGCGAGCGGCAACGTCACGTCCGCGCCCGCGGGCGTCCCGAGGCGCGGCACGGACGCCGTCGAGCGCACGACGACCGGCGCGTCGCGATCCTCGATGCGCGGCGTCTCGATCGACACGAGGCGCGCGCCCGGGTAGCGCGCCTCCCACACGCGTCCGTAGCGCTCGGCGCGCTCGCCCGGCGTCTGGTAGTGCTCGCGCCAGTCCGCGGCCGCCTGCCCGCGGATCGTGAGCTGCTCGTCGACGTGCGCGTCGCCGCCCACGGCGAGATCGACGCGCCAGCGCCGCTCGACGTGGTTCGCCGCCGACGGCAGCACGGGCGTCTCCGCGAGCTTCGCGCCGTGCGGGCCCACGCGCAGCACCATGACGCCCTGGTCCTGGCTGGGCAGCTCCGACGTGCCCGAGAACTCCGCCGTGCCGTCGAGATAGAGGTCGAGCTTCGGCACGTAGGCGATCGCGTGGTCGAAGACGGCGAGCGACGCGGGCTCGCGATCGACGAGCCCGCCGCGCCGCGTGCGCACGAGCACGAGCTCGGCGTCGACGCCGACCTCCTTCAGCATGGCGACGAGCAGCGACGCCTTGTCCTTGCAGTCGCCGAAGCGCCGCTCGAGCACCTGCGTGACCTTGTAAGGCTTGAACCCGTGGATGCCGAACTCGAGGCCCACGTAGCGCGTCTGCGTGACGACGAGATCGTGGATGGCGCGCACGCGCGCCTCCTCGGAGTCGCCCGGCTTGACGACGGCGCGCGCCGCGCGGCGCAGCTCGTCGTCGGGCGTGAGCTGATCCTCGACGAGGCGCCAGTACCACGCGCCGACATCGTCCCACGTCGCGTAGGTGCTGACGTGAAGATACGGCGCGATCTCGGCGAGCCCGGGCATGGCCGGCTCGGCGTCGACGGCCGCGATGCCGCGCGCCGAAAAGCTGTACACCCGCTCGTCGCCCTGCACCTTCGTGTCGCGCGCGAGGCCCGGAACGCGCGGCGTGTTGCTGTAGATGGGGCGGGTCGTGGGAGCGAGCAGCGTGTAGTCCCACTGCTGCTTGGGCAGGCTCTCGGCGATCGACTCGAGATCGCCGAAGTAGTCGGCCATCTGGTTCTCGGCCGACACGTCCTCGATGACGTACTGGACCTCGAGCACGTCGCCCGCGCGCAGCCCCGCGAAGCGGACGATCTCCGCGCGGTTGTCGTAGTAGAGGCCGTACCACGGCTCCGAGAGATCCTCGTCGTCGCGCTCGGCCGCCTCGAGCACCTCGAGCTCTCCCGCCTGCGTGCGGCGGTAAACGCGCGCCTGGCGAATCTCGACGTCCTCCGTGCCCGGCGTGTAGCGGACGTCGAACTCCTTGTTGTCCTCGGCGCCGTGGTCGGTGTGGATGGCGACGACGCGCTGGGCGAAGGTCTGCGCGAGCCCGTTCTCGTGCACGCGCACGGCGCGGCGATCCAGCAGCACGGCGGCGTCGGCTTCCTGCGAAAAGACGTGCCGCGCGTCGTCGCGCACGAGGGCGCGCGCGTCGACGGCGTAGTGACGAGCCAGATCTTCGTTCGGCTCGACGGCGTCCGTGCGGGCGGCGCGCGCGACGTACCGCCGCAGCTCCGGATCCTGCGGCCGCAGCGCGAGCGCCGCGTGCAGGCGAGCGAGCGCCTCGTCGCGCCGCCCCTGGCGGTGCAGCAGCTTGCCGAGGTGCGCGAGCACGCTCGCGTCGTCGGGCAGCTGCGCCGCGAGCGCCGTGAGGGCGTTGCGCGCCCCCGCCTCGTCACCCGCGCCCTCGAGCGCGCGCGCGAGCTCGATCTCGAGCGACGGCAGGTCCGGGCGGAGCGCCGCCGCGCGCGCGAGGTCGGCGACGAACGTGGCGCCGTCGCCGCGGCCGCGCGCGCGCGTCGCGAGGTCGTGCAGCAGCTCGACGTCGCGCTGGCGCGTCGCGCGCATCCCCTGCAAGAGCGCGTCGGCCTCGCGGACCTTCCCGACGGCGTCGAGCAGGCGCGCCCACTGACGGCGCACGCGCGCGACCTGCCGCACCGCCTCGGGCAGCGCCTCGACGCGCGCGAGCGCGAGCGCCGTGAGCCCCGCCGCCTGCTCCTCGTCGGCGAGCGCGAGCGCCGCGGGCCAACACCCCGGATCGAGGGCGAGCGCCTCGCGCCAGCGCGCGCGCGCGACGTCGTCGCGTCGCTGCGAACGTGCCGTGTCGCCCAGCGCCGCGACGATGCGCGCGCGAACCGCTCCACCTTCGCTCGCGCTCGCGAGCGCGCCTTCGAGCGCGCGCCGGCGCTCGTCCTCGTCGCGCGCGACATCGGCCAGCAAGAGCAGCGTCGCGACGGTCGGCTGCCGCGCGCGCGCCGCCTCGAGCGCCGTCGCCGCCTCGCGGCTGTCGCGATCGCCCGGCCCGGCCGACGCGAGGTAGCGGCCGAGATCGAACCACGCGCCGGCGCCCGTGTCGCCCGTGCGCGCGCGCAGCGCTGCTTCGAGCGTGACGATCGCGGGCGCGCGCTTCGCGGCGAGTCCGCGCGCGACCTTGGCGCCCGCGGGCAACGCGCCGTCGCCCAGCGCGAGCGCGTGTCCCGCCGGATCGGTCACGCGCAGATAGACGCGCCAGGATCCCTCGGTGACCGTCGTCTTGACGACGATGCGGTTCCACCCCGCGCGCAGCCGCGCGGGCGCCGCGTCTTGATCGAAGATCGGCGTGCGCACGACGTCGCGCGCGAACACGCGCGCGCCGTCGACCCAGATCTTCGTGGGGCCGGGCGAGCCGAAGCGCAGCGCGACGTCTTGGTCGCGCGCGCTCTTCGCGAACACGACGACGTACGCCGTCGCCTGCGTGTCGGGCCGCAGCATGCCGTCGAGGAGCAGCGCGCCCTCGCGCACGACGCCGTCGGCGGACCGCCACGTGACGTCACCGAGCTTTCCGTGATACGTGCGGCCGGCCGCGGGTGCGTCCGCCTCCCCCTCGGGCGCGAACGCCTGCGAGAAGCCCGAACGCCCCTCGCCGAACGAGCCCACGACGGAGAACCGCGTGAACAAGCCCAGCGACGCGCGTGCGGCGTCCGCCTCTTCGCTCGCGCCACGCTGGCCGAGCAGCCGCGCGAGCTGGAACGTCGCCTGCGCCGCGACGAGCGGATCGGCGCCCGCCGCGGCCGCGCGCCGCAACGCGGGCTCGAGCGCGCCGTCCGGGAGGCCGTCTTCGAGCGCGAGCAGCTCGTCGAGCGCCACGATGGCCTCGGGCTTACCGCGGCGCGCGTCGAGCCGTGCCTCGGCCGCCGCGACGTCGCCCGCGAACGGCGACGCGTTGGACGAAGCGTTAGGCGAAGCGTGAGACGAAGCTGCAGACGACGCGACGGCCGCGAATATCGCGACACCGAACGCCGTCCGCGCGAACGCTCCGGCTCCGACGATCATGGGCGCGATCAGTATAGCTGGACCCGTTACGGCCGGTCGAAGTACCCGCCGATGGCGTCGCGGAGCGCGATGCGCGCGCGGTGCAGGCGCGTCTTCACGGTGGGCACGGAGATCCCGAGCGCTTCGGCCGTCTCCTCGGTCGACAGGCCCTCGACGTCGCGCACGATGAACACCGTGCGATAGATGTCCGGCAGCGCATCGACGGCCGTCTGGATGTGGGTGCGCAGCTCGGAAGACTGCAGCTGGTCGTCGGGCCGCTTCGACCAGTTCTCGCCCGCGGGCATGGGCGTTCCGTAGTTGTCGAGATACCCGATCGGCAGCTCTTCGGTCGAAACCTCGGGGTGCCTGCGCTGCGTACGCAGGCGCATGAGCGCGGCGTTCGTCGCGATCCGGTACACCCAGCTGCCGAACTGCGAGTCGCCCTTGAAGGTGTCGAGCTTGCGCCAGATCGACACGAAGGTCTCCTGCAGGATCTCCTTGGCGTCCGTCTCGTTGCGCACGATGCGGAACGCGAGCCTGTAGACCTTGTCCTCGTACCGCCCGAGCAGCGTCTCGAAGGCCGCGAAGTCCTTAACGCGCGCGCGCGCGATCAGCTCGTCGTCGCTGGGCGACAACGTCTGCTTGCCGTCGGTGTCGGCCGCCGCGGGGTCGGCGTCGGACACCGGCGCCTTGGCGTCGATGTCGGTCGGTGTGTTAGGACTGGTCATGCGTCGGGACGGGCGGAATCATCCCAGATAATCCCCCCGATCGATAGCGACCGATAGCGTCGAAAGAAACATGTTTCTCGGCCCCGCCGTAAAGTCCATGCGACCCCATCAGTGGGTCAAGAATCTCTTCGTCGCCGCGCCCCTCGTGTTCGCGCGGCTCCTCGCCGATCGACACGCGGCGCTGTGCGCAGCGGCCGCCTTCGGGATCTTCTGTCTCCTGTCGAGCGCGGTCTACTTCATCAACGATCTCGTCGACGTCGAGAAGGATCGCGCGCACCCGGTCAAATGCCGCCGCCCCATCGCTTCGGGCGCGCTCCCGCCAGACGCCGCGCGAGTTATCGCCGCCCTTCTCAGCGTGGGCGCGCTGCTGGGCGCGACGCAGCTCGGGACCGCCTTCGCGGGCATCGCCGCGATCTACCTCGTTCTCAACCTCTCCTACTCGCTGTGGCTCAAGAAGGTCGCGTTCGTCGACGTCGCTTGCCTGAGCGCGGGCTTCCTTTTGCGCGTCCTCGGCGGTGCGTTCGCGATCGGCGTGCCGGCGTCGCGGTGGTTGCTCGTCTGCACGCTGCTGCTGTCGGCGCTCCTCGGCTTCGGCAAGCGCGCGCACGAGCTGCGCGTGTCGGGCGAGAGCGGCCGCGCCCAGCGCGACGTCCTCGGCCGCTACCACCTGCCGACGCTGCGGCGGTTGATGGGCGTCCTCGGCGTCCTCACGACCGTGACGTACCTCGTGTACACGCGCTCGATGCACGCGCGCGCCGTCTTCAACGTCGAGCTGATCTGGACCGTGCCGTTCGTCGCCTTCGGCATCTTCCGCTTCAATTGGATCGTGACCCGCAAGACCGACGCCGAGAGCCCGACCGACTCGATGCTGCGCGATCCGCTGTTCGTCGCGAACCTCGTCGCGTACGGCGTCGCCGTCGTGTTGCTCTTGCACGCCGGGCGCTGACAGCCTCGTCAGTTTGACGGCGGCTTCGCGCCGACGGCGCCGACGCGGCGTGGTAGAAACCGCGCATGCTCGCTCCTCTGACGAAGCTGGGCGCGTCGCTGTCCGTCCCGGCGCTCGCCCTCCTCCTTCACGGCCTGCCGTCGACCGACGGCCTGCCGGTGCCGCCCGCGGCCGCTCCTGAGGCGGGGCTCCCGCGGCTCGCCTTCGAGAAGTACACGCTGCCGAACGGCCTCGAGGTGATCCTGCACGAGGACCACCGCATCCCCGAGGTCGCGGTCGACGTCTGGTACAAGGTCGGCTCGAAGGACGAGGAGCCGAAGCGCACGGGCTTCGCTCACCTGTTCGAGCACGTCATGTTCCAGGGCTCGAAGCACGTGCCCGAGGACAAGCACTTCGAGTATCTGCAGAAGGCCGGCGTCTCGAACGCCAACGGCTCGACGGGCACGGACCGCACGAACTACTTCGAGGTCTTGCCGTCGAACCAGCTCGAGCTCGCGCTGTGGCTCGAGAGCGACCGCATGGGCTTCCTGCTCGACCGCCCCGGGTTCAAGGAGACCGTCGACGTCCAGCGCGACGTCGTCAAGAACGAGCGCCGCCAGCGCGTCGAGAACCGCCCGGCGGGCCTGCTCGAGCGCGTACAGCTCGAGGCGCTCTACCCGCCCGACCACCCCTACCACCACGAGGTCATCGGCTCGATGGAGGACCTGTCGGCGGCGTCGGTCGACGACGTGAAGGCCTTCTTCCGCACGTTCTACGTGCCCAACAACGCGACGCTCGTCATCGCGGGCGACTTCGGACCCGACCAGGCCAAGGCCCTCGTGGACAAGTACTTCGCGGCCATCCCGCGCGGCGGTCCGATCCCGCGCCGCCCCGCCCACATGCCGTCGCTCGCGACCTACCACGGCATCGCGATGGAGGCGAAGGTGCAGCAGCCCGAGCTCACGATGTCGTTCCCCACGCCCGCGAACTTCGCGCCCGGCGATCGCGAGCTCGACGTGCTCGCGAACCTCCTCGGCAACGGCAAGTCATCGCGCCTCTACAAGCGCATGGTCTACGATCTCAAGATCGCGCAGAGCGTGTCGGCGGCGCAGGAAAGCTCGATGCTCGCGAGCGACTTCGAGATCACGGCCTCGCCCATGCCGGGGCACACGCTGCAGGAGCTCGAGACCGTCATCACCGAGGAGATCACGAAGCTGCAGAAGACGCCCGCCGACGCCGTCGAGCTCGAGCGCGCCAAGAACCAGATCGAGTCTGGCACCGTGCGCAGCCTCGAGCCGCTCATCGCGCGCGCCGAGCGGCTGCAGCACTACAACTACCTCTTGGGCGATCCCGGCTACCTCGGCGAGGACCTGCGGCGCTACCGCGCCGTCGACGCCGAGTCCGTGCGCCGCGCCGCGGAGACTTACCTGCGTTGGGGCGGCCGCGTCGTCGTCACCGTTCAACCCAATCCGGGCGCGCCCATCATGGGCCGCGTGGTGACGAAGTGAGCCGCGTCGTCCGTTCGTCGCTCGGCTTCGTCGCGCTCTCGCTCGCGGCGTGCGCCTCGGCGCCGCCGCCACCGCCGCCCGTCGTCGCCGCGGCGCTGGCGCCACCCGTGGTCGTCGCCGCGCCCGCGCCGCCCGTGCGCGAGACGCCGGACGCGCCCTTTCGCGCGCAGCCGCCCGCCGCTGGCCCCGAGACGCCGTTCGTCGTGCCGACCTTCAAGCGCTTCAAGCTCAAGAGCGGGCTCGAGGTGGTTCTCGCGGAGTTTCATGATCTTCCGCTCATAGAGCTCAACCTCGTCGTGAAGGCTGGCGGCGCGGCCAACCCACCCGAGCTCGCCGGGCTCGCCGACATGACGCGCCGGATGCTCGACGAGGGCACGAAGACGCGCAGCGCGCCCGCGATCGCCGACGAGCTCGCGACCTTGGGCGCGGTCCTCGGCGGCGGCAGCGGCTGGGACGCGTCGAACGCCAGCCTGTCGGTCCTCACGAAGAACCTCGAGCCGGCGTTGGCTCTCTTCGCCGACGTCGTGACGTCGCCCGCCTTCGAGGACAAAGAGTTCGAGCGCGTGCGCGCCAACCAGCTCACGGCGATCACGCGTCGCAAGGACAGCCCGCCCGCCGTGGCGAGCCTCGCGTTCTCGCGCGTCCTCTACGGCCAGAAGCACCCGTACGGATGGCCGATGACGGGCGTCGAGGCGTCGCTCCGGAAGATGACGCCCGCCAACCTGCGCACCTTCTACGAGGCGAGCTGGCGCCCCAACAACGCCGTGCTCATCGTCGCGGGCGACGTCACCGAGGACACACTGCGCCCGAAGCTCGAGGCGGCGTTCAAGGGCTGGAGGGCGCGCAAATCCTCGGCGCGCAAGCTGCCGGCGCCGTCGCCCGCGGCCGACAAGACGAAGATCTTCCTCATCGACAAGGCGGACGCGCCGCAGTCGTCGATCCGCGTCGGCCTCGTGAGCATCGAGCGCTCGAGCCCGGACTATTTCCCCGTCATGCTCATGAACACGATCCTGGGCGGCGGCTTTTACCGCCTCGACATGAACCTGCGCGAGGGCAAGGGCTGGACCTACGGCGCGCGCTCGAGCGTCGACGCGCGCAAGGCGCCGGGGCCGTTCTCGGCGGGCGGCGAGTTCGTCGCGGCGCACTCGGCCGAGTCCGTGGGCGAGATCCTCAAAGAGGTGAATGGCATGCGCGACGCCGACGTCACCGACGCCGAGCTCTTGCGGGCCAAGGACCAGATCACGAAGTCGTTCCCGGCGCGCTTCGCGACGCGCGGCCAGGTCGCCGCGCAGCTGGGCGAGATCGCCGTCTTCGGCCTGCCCGACGACTACCTCGCGACCTATACGAAGAAGATCGGCGCCGTCACGAAGGACGACGTCCGGCGCGTCGCGCGCAAGTACCTCGACACGGGGCGTCTCGCGATCGTCGTCGTCGGCGATCAGAAGACGCTCGCCGAGCCGCTCGCGAAGATCGCGCCCGTCGAGGTGCGCGATCTCGAGGGCAACCCGCTGGCCCTCGTGCCGTCGGGCGCGCCCACGGGCGGCACGGGCGGCAAGATCCCCGGGTCGGGCGGCGGCGAAGGCGGCAAAGAGTAGCCCCCGCTTCGGGCAATCGCTAAGGCGCGACCGTCGTCGCCTCGGACGGCCGCAGCGACTCGAGCAACGCGAGGTTGTGCTTCGCGCTCTCGTGGTTGGGATCGATGCGCAGCGTCTCTTGGAAGGCCGCCTCGGCGTCGGCGAGGCGGCCCATGCGCAGCTCGACGACGCCGCTGAAGAAGCGGATCTCGGCATCGCGCGGCGCGGCCGCCGTCGCGGCCGTGACCTCGCGCAGCGCGTCCTCGTAGCGCTTCGCCGCCGACAGCGCGAGCGCGTAGTTGTAGCGAACGCCGGCCTTGCCCGGGCGGCGGGTCGCCGCGCGCGACAGGAACCAGATCGCCTGCTTGACGTCGCCGCGGCGGAAGGCGATCGCGCCCAGGTTCGAGTAGGCGTCGCCGAGCATGCCGGGGAAGCGCGCGCCCTCGGTGAACATGCGCTCGGCGGCGTCGAGGCGCCCCGCTTCGTAGTACGACGTGCCGAGCAGGAACCACGGGCGCGGATCGTCGGGCGCCATGCGGCGCAGCTTCTCGTAGTAGGCAGCCGCCTTCGCGGGCTCGCCCTTTCCGCGGTAGAGATCGGCGGCGATCTTGAGCGCGGCGGCGTTCTTCGGGTGCCGGCGCAGCACCTCTTCGTAGGCCGCGAGGGCGGCGGCGACGTTGCCGACGCTCGCGTAGGCGGCGCCGAGCTCGAGCCGCGCGTCCATGTCCTCGGGATCGAGGCGGACGATCTCGGCCAGCTCAGCGCTGAGCTCGTTGCCCGCGTGGCGCGCCGCGAGCACGAGCGCGAGCGCGCGGCGCGCGCGCAGATCACCGGGCGTCGCGGCCACGACGCGCGCGAGCTGCGTCTGCGCCTCGTCGAGCTGGCCGGCCTCGGACAGCAGCTCGCCGTAGGTGCGGCGCGCCTCGAGATCGTCGGGGTCGAGCTCGAGCACGCGCGCGTAGCGCTCGCGCGCCTCGGGCAAACCCTGCGTGCGATCGAGCATGGCGAGGCCGAGGAGCGCGGCCGTGTAGTCGGGCCGCACGTCGACGGCGTAGCTCCACATGGCGCGCGCGTGTCCCGGCCGCCCCGCGCCCAGGTGGACGAGCCCGACGTATCGCCGCGTCTCGGGCACGCGCGGATCGATCAAGAGCGACTTTTCGAGCGGCTTGAGGGCGCGCTCGGCGCTGGCCCCCAACACGGCGGGCGACGGCGGGCGCCGGCGCTGCGGGCCCGCGGGGCGCCCGCTCGTCGGATCCCACGGCTGGTCGAGGCCCGTGTAGGTCGCGACGCCGCGGCCGTACAGGACGAACGCGTACCCGTCGCGCGCGAACGGCTCGAGCACGCGCGCGCGCGCGTCGGCCGGCGTCGAGACGCCCGCCTGCTCGAACGCCGCGAGCGCCGCGAGCAGCGCCGACCGCGCGACCTCGTCCTTCGTCCCTTCGACCTCGCCGCGCCCCACGCGGTTCGCCGGAACGGCGCCCGCGTAGACCTCGACGCTCACGGCGATCTTCCAGTTGGGCTTCTTCTCGTAGCGCCCCGCGACGACGAAGCGCGTTCCCGTGGCCGAGGCGCGCGCGAGCACGTCGTCGAGGCGCGCGCGCTCGACGATCGCCTCGGGACCCGTGAAGCGCAGCGCCGGATGGCGCCCCAGCCGTTCGGCGAGGAGCGCCGGCAACCCCGCTTGCAAGAAGTCCAGCGTGCGCGGACCTCCGCCGTTCGCGAACGGCAGGATCGTGAAGCCGGCGCGCGTCGGCGCGACCGCGGCCTTGGGCGCGCCTATCGACTCGGCGCGGGCGTCCGGGGCTCCGGCGTCGTGCGCGACGGCGACGCGCGGGAGCAAAATGAGCGCGAAAATCCCGAGAAAATTGACGGAACGTCGCGCGCGGCCCATTAACGAATGGTGCAGCCAAGCGCGCGATTCGCAAGTTTCCGTCGTGTGCTCGGCCGCGCGTTCCGCGTCTTCGTCGTGACGGCGATCGGCGTCGGCATCGGCGGCGCGATCGTGGGCTACCGCGCCTACCGCCGGTTCGAGTCCGACCTGCCGCCCCACCTCGACATGGTCACCGACTACCGCCCGCTGCGCGCGAGCCAGGTGTGGAGCGCCGACGGCGAGGTCATCGGGCAGTTCTACGTCGAAAAGCGCGTGCTGCTGCCCATCGAGAAGATTCCCGCCGTCGTCAAGCAAGCCTTCGTCGCCGCCGAGGACAACCGCTTTTACACGCACGGTGGCGTCGACTATCAAGGCATCGTGCGCGCGGCGTTCGCCAACCTGCGCGCGGGGCACGTCGTGCAGGGCGGCTCGACGATCACGCAGCAGGTCGCGAAGCTCCTCATCGTCGGACAGGAGCGCTCGCTCGCGCGGAAGATCCGCGAGGCGATGCTCGCCCACCGCATCGAGCAGCACCTCTCGAAGGACCAGATCCTCGGCATCTACCTCAATCACGTCTATCTGGGGCATGGCGCGTACGGCATCGCGGCGGCGGCGGCGGCGTACTTCGGCAAGGACGTCACCAACCTGTCCCCCGCCGAGGCGGCCATGCTCGCGGGCTTGCCCAAGGCGCCCGGACGCGCGACGCCGTTCCACGACTTCGAGCGCGCGCAGGCGCGGCAGCACTACGTCATCGATCAGATGCAATCGCTCGGGTTCCTCTCGCCCGCGCAGGCCGAGTCGGCGCGACACGAGGCGCTCGTGCTCGTGTCGCGCGAGCGCAACCTGACCAACGTCGCCGCGCCCTACTTCGTCGAGACGATCCGCCGCTACGTCGCCGACAACTATGGCGACGAAGAGCTGCTGCAGCGCGGGCTGCGCGTCTACACGACGCTCGACATGCGCAAGCAGCGCGTCGCCGAGGTGGCGCTGCGCGCGGGCCTCGAGGATCTTCAGCGCCGCATCGGCTTTTCTGGCCCCATCGCGCACCTCGACGCCGATCAGCGCCGTCGTCTGTTATTGGGGCGCCCCCGGCCGTTCGGTCCCACGGGCTACCTGCTCGACGACGAGGAGCAGGACGACCATCTCTTGATGGGCGAGCCGCAAGCGGCGCTCATCGACGCGACCAAGCCTGGCGCGGGCGCGCGGCTGTCCGAGCCCATGGCCAAATACGTCGTCGGCGAGGCGTGGGTCGCGCGCCGCAAGGCCGACGCCGAGGCGCGCCGCAAAGGCAAGGGATCGCCAGCCGCGCCGCTTTACCCCGTCGAACCCGACACGACGTACGCGGCCGTCGTCACGGCCGTCGGCAAGAAGCTCACGCTCGCGTCGGGAACGCTCGTCGTCGGCCTCGAAGACACGGACGAAGCGCGGCTCGGCGCGTCCGAGACGCACGCCGCGCGCCTCTCGGTGGGCGACGTCATCCCCGTGCGCTTCCGGCGCGTGCCCGACGGCCGCAAGGGGGAAAAGCTCGTCGCTGCCCTCGCGACGGCGCCCGACGTGCAGGGCGCGCTCATCGCGCTCGACCCCGCGAACGGTCACCTCGTCTCGATGGTGGGCGGCTACGACTACGGCAAGAGCCAGTTCAATCGCGCCGTGCAGGCCCACCGCCAGATCGGCTCCGCCATGAAGCCGTTCATCTATGCGACGGCCATGGACCACGGCATGAACGAGCTCACGATCAAGTACGACGCGCCCGTGAAGTTCAAGACGGCGTCTGGCGTGTGGGCGCCGCACAACTACAAGCGCGACTATCTCGGCCCGCTCACGCTACGCACGGCGATCGCGAAGAGCGTCAACACGGTGTCGGCGCAGCTCGTCGCTCAGATGGGCGTCGACGCGGTCATCGAGACGATGCGCAAGCTCGGCATCAAGTCGTCGCTCCCGCACGCGCTGTCGCTCGCGCTCGGTACGGCCGACCTCACGCTCGAGGAGGTCGCCTACGGCCTCGCGACGTTCCCCGCGGGCGGCGAAGAGGTTACGCCCGTCTTCATCACGAAGCTCACCGACGCCGACGGCCACGTGCTCGAGGAGCACGCCGACGCCGCGCCGCGCGCGCGCAGGCTCTCGCCCGAGACCGCCTACATCGTGACCGACCTCATGAAGGGCGTCGTCGAGATCGGCACGGCCAAGAAGGCGCGTGAGCTCGGGCGTCCAGCGGCTGGCAAGACCGGCACGTCGACGAACTACCGCGACGCCTGGTTCTTCGGCTTCACGCCCGATCTCCTGTGCGGCGTCTGGGTTGGGCGCGACGACTTCAAGCCGGTCGCCCACGACGCGACGGGCGGCCAGGTCGCGCTGCCCATCTGGCTCTCCTATATGAAGGAGGCCGTTCGGGGCCGCCCCGTGCGCGACTTCGCGGCGCCGCCCGGCATCGTCTTCGCGCGCGCAGACCCCGACAAGGGACTCCCCGCCTCGCCCAACAAGCCAGGCAGTCGCCTCACTCCGTTCCGTCGCGGAACCCTGCCGCCCGCCTTCAAGTCGGCGAGCTCGACCGGACGTTTTTCAGACGAGCAATTCTGACCACCGCAGCGACCATTCGAGGGTCAAGTTTCCAGAACTTTCCGACGTAGTGACTCACCGAACGCCGCCGGAGACGAATCGAGGAAGCTCGAGATCGAGACGCGAGGACGGAACGTCCGCCAAAACGCGTTCGCGATCTCACACGAGCGACGCCGACAAACTCTTGGCGACACTCTGGAGATACCTGGAGATTTTTCTGAGGAACTTTCTGAAGAAAATGCCGGATTGGCCTAATGCCAAGCCAAAAGGCGCCGATTCGGAGAGCTTGACACCATCCGCCACACCGATAAGATTGCGCATCCGTTACTGTGTCCACCCGCCCAGTCCGCACCGTTTAGGCCTTCCGCGTTCGTAGCAGCACCGCCCCTTCCACGTTGCACGTTGCACGCAGCTTCCCGCAGCCCGACAGCTGTTTCTCAATTCAACCCCTGAGTCGATGGTGGCGCCTCCGCGCGCCCACGAGGAGACAGAAGAAATGCAAGGACTCGCCAAGTTTCTCGAAGACGGCGGCACGCTGATGTACATGAACCTCGTGACGGCCACCGTCGCCCTGTCGATGATCCTCGACCGTACGATCTTCTTCCTCGGAAAGGGCTCCGTGAACGCCAAGGCGTTCCTCGAGCAGATCCGGAAGCTCGTGCTCGCGAACAACATCGACCGCGCCGTGAAGCTCTGCTCGGCCACCGAGGCGCCCGTCGCCCAGGTCGCCCGCGCCGGTCTCCAGCGCGTTCACCGCGGCGAGATCGCGATCGCCCAGGCGATCGAAGAGACGCTCGTCGACGTGACGCCGATGCTGAAGAAGCGCGTCCAGATCCTGTGGTCGATCGCCAACATCGGTACCCTCGTCGGCCTCCTCGGGACCGTCGTCGGCCTCATCCGCGCATTCGGCGCCGTCGCGGCCGCGAAGCCGGAAGAGCGCTCTGCCCTCCTCGCCAAAGGTATTTCTGAGGCGCTCAACAACACGGCCCTCGGCCTCGGCATCGCCGTCAGCTGCATCATCGCCCACGCCATCCTGTCGTCGGCGTCGAAGAAGCAGGTCGGCGACCTCGAAGGCTTCGCCCTCAAGCTCGAGAACCTGCTGGCCGAGTCGGCCCAGGGCGGCGCGAAAGCCTAACCGAGCGAATCAAATTCCCCATCAACCAGGTTCCGCAACGTTGTCATCTGACAATCAGATGAAACGGCGAGGCGCTCAATGACGAGAAGTCAGGTACGGGCCGCGTGCCGTCGCATGCGCGACCACGTCGAGGAGATCGAAGATGAGGCTGGTGAGCTCAACCTTGTCCCTTACATGGACATCGTGACCAACATCATCATCTTCCTCCTCGCCTCGGTCGTGAATCAGGTCCAGCTCTCGAACATCAACGCAAGCCTTCCCAGCATTTCGTCGGGAGCTGGGGCCGACAACCAAAACGAGCCGCCGCCGAAGCCTCCCCTCAACCTGACCGTTTCGGTCGGCGCGAGCGGCTTCACGATCGCGGCCTCGGGCGGGGTCCTCCCGATCGTTCCCAAGAAGCCGAACGGTCAGTACGACTACGACACGCTGACCGTCAAGCTCAAGGAGATCAAGTCGGCGCCTGACAACGCCGATGAGACGAAGGCGAACTTCAACGCCGACGCTAACGTCCCCTACGACATCGTCGTCGCGACGCTGGACGCGATGCGGACCACCGAGGACGGCAAGATCCTCTTCCCGGACATCAACTTCGCGGCGGGGATCAACTGATGTCCCAAAACTCTGAAGGCCACGAAGAGAACCCGAACATCATCTCTCGCCTCGAGGGCAAGAAGGCCATCCGGTCGTACGCCCGCAAGCTCGAGGAGCCCGAGGTCATCAAAGACCTCAACATCACCCCGATGATGG
>DATAZS010000535.1:0-2462 GCA_036271915.1 Polyangia bacterium | reverse complement strand
GGGCGTCGCGACGCCCAGCGTGCCGTCGGTGCCGAAGCGCGAGGCCGCGAGGCCGTTGGACCCCGCGCTGAAGATGTGGACGATGTCGGTGTCGTCGATCGCGACCCCGAGCGCCGGGCCCGCCGTGCCGGCGAAGGAACCGTCGTTCGCGCCGTCGCCGAGGTTGGTGCGCGTCACCTCTTCTTGCTGGATGAAGTAGAGGTCGTGCGTGCCCGCGATGTAGCAGCATTGCAGGGGCACGTCGGTCGTCGTTGCCTCGATCGTGAAGGTCGCGCCGCCGTCGAGGCTGCGCAGCAGGTCGTGGTTGTCGTCGACGAGCCACATCGACGCGCCGTCGCTCGAGAGCGCGAGCGCCGTCATCTGCCCGGCGACGTCGGGCTGCTGCGCGAAGGACAGGCCACCGTCCTGACTGACGAAGACGAGCGAGCCCGTGACTGACGTCATCGAGGAGTCCGTTCCCACGATGACGACGGTGTCGCGCGCGGTGGCGAGGCGCAACAGATCGGGCGCATCGGACGTGAGCGTGCGCAGGGTGCTCCAGGTCTGGCCCGCGTCCGTCGTGCGCGTGAGGTGCAGCCCACGGTAGTCCTCGAACGCGACCCAGGCCCGACCGCGATCGGCGGCGACGGCGAAAGTGCCCGCGAACTCCGTCGCGCCCGGGATCGGGATGGGCCCCGCGATCGTCTTGCCGCCGTCGGGGCTCGTCATGAGCGCCAGCGCGCCGTCGCAGACGGCGACGGCATACATCGCGCCGAGCGCGTCGACCGCGACGGGGGCTTGGTTCGGTGCTTCCTTGATCGAGCTCTGATCGAGCGGGTCCGTGAGCTCGCAATACGCCGCGCCGTTGACCGAGATTCCGCCGACGGCTTCGAGATCGTTGTCGCGGTTGAACGCGACGACGCTCGCCGGCACGAGGCCCGCGTAGCGCGCGTCATCGCTCGCGAGCGGACCGAGGGCGATCACGTAGCGCTGCGGGCCATCGGCGACGGTGTCGTCGACGCCCGTCACGGTGACGGGCTGGGGCACGCTCCAGTTCGCGGCCGAGAACGTCAGCGACGGCGGGCTCACCGTTCCTTCGCCCACGTTCGTGCTCGATAGGGGAACGGTCACGACGCTCGTGGGCGCGGTGTAGAGCCGGACCGTGAACGTCGCCTGCGTGCCGTCCTCCGAGGTCACGACGTCGTCGATGCCCGCGAGGACGAGCGAGGGATCGTCGTCGAGGTTCGTGAGCGGCAGGTCGTCGGCGTCGAGCCCCGCGTATGACGGATCGACGCTCACGGCGGGCGCCGTCACGATCGTGTACGGCTGCGCGCCGTCGCCCACCTCGTCTTCGACGCCCGTGATCGTCACCGTCTGCGGCTGATCCCAGTCGGTCGCGTCGAAGGCGAGCGACGACGGGCTCACCGTCCCTTCGGTCGGTCGGCTGCTCGAGAGCGACAGGGTGACGCCGGCCGTGGGCTCTGACGCGAGGACGACCTGGAAGGTCGCCTGGCCGCCCGCCTCCGTCGTGACGAGGGGGCTCGTCGGCGTCACGACGATCCCGCCGGGCGGCGGCGGCAGCGAGAACGTGAGGTCGAACGGCGCGCCCGCCGTCGACGCGTCCGTCACCTCGATGAGCACCTCTTCGGGCTGCGACGTTTGATTGATCATCTGGGCGCCGAACTGTGTCGTCTCGCAGTCGTCGTCGCACGCCAATCGCAGTCCGATGTTGACGAGGCCGCCGTTCGTCGTGTTCGTGACCACCAGCTCTTGCTGTGGGCGGAGCGTCGCGACGAAGTAGAGCGCGGGCTGCTCGTTCTTCGTACAGGTCGTCGACGTGGCGACGTCGGTGAACTCGAGGTTGGCGAAGGTCGTCCCGTCGACGACGGGCGTGGGCCGCTCGCAGCTCGTCAGGAGATCGGTGACGCCCGCGTCGAGGTCGAACTGACCGCCCACGACGGGACCGTCGGCGGCGACCGAGAGGATGACGACGCGCGGGGCGGCGCCGTTATTGATCCAGTCGAGGCGTTGCTCCAGCCCGGCGACGTCGCTCCCACGCGCGAGGCAGGTCGTCGCGGCGCAGCCGTCGGAGCCCGAGAGCCGCGGCGTCCAGTCCCGATCGCCTCCCGTGGCCGTCACGCGCGCCACGAGGTGTTGACCCGGCGAAACCTCGACGGCGTAGAGGAGCGCGCGGCTCGTCGCGCCACCGCAGTCGGCGCCAGGCGTACCGGCGAGATCCAGATCGCCGTGCACCGTCGGCGCCGACGAGTCGAGCGGCGCGGCGGCCGCGCAGGTGACGTTCGTCGCCGGCGCGACGGTCGTCGCCGTGAGCGTGAACGCCGTGGCCGGTTGGTCGGGCAAGAACGAGTCGACGATGACGGTGTAGCGCCCCGGGGCGAGCCCGATGCGCAGGGACGACGTCCGTTGGTCCGTCGACGCGTCGGTGCTGACGTCCGCCTCGGGCGGCCCGAAGGTCGTGCCGC
>DATAZS010000534.1:0-16159 GCA_036271915.1 Polyangia bacterium | reverse complement strand
CGAGATTCCGCCGCCGCCGAGCGCGAAGCCGAGCACGAGGCCCTCGCGGTAGACGCGGTAGCGCGGCCGGGGCGGGGGCGGATAGCCGCGACCGTAACCTGGGGGCGGCGCGTAGTAGCCGGGGGGGGGCGCCTGGTATTGCGCCTGCGCGTTCGAGCTCGAGCCGAGCAGGACGATCGTCGCGAGGCCGAGGCCGATGAGCAGGCGCGTGACACGGATCATGCGAGTCTCCTTTTGTGTGCTGCCGACGCGGCCACCGTTCGACGCGGCGTCGGGCAGTTCATTTAAGAGGGCCGAGAAAAAATCGCAACAACACTAGATGCGTCGGTGAGGTCGGTCACGCATGCAGCGTGCTAAATACATAGGCACGCCATGGCCTGGCACCAAGCCGAAATTCGTTTGAAGCCGCGGGCGCGCGGGTTTCATCTCGTGACGAACGAGATCGTCGCCGCGGTCCCCGAGCTCGCGCGCTTCCGCGTGGGCGTCGCGCACATCTACGTGCGGCACACGTCGGCCTCGCTCACGATCAACGAGAACGCCGATCCTGACGTGCGCGCCGACATGGATCGCTGGTTCGATCGCGCCGTGCCCGAGAACGCGCCGTACTTCGAGCACACGGCCGAGGGCGCCGACGACATGCCCGCGCACCTCAAGGCGTCGCTGCTCGGCGCGTCCGTGAGCGTGCCCATTCGCGACGGTCGCCTCGCGCTCGGCACGTGGCAGGGCGTCTACCTTGGCGAGCACCGCGACCACGGCGGCAGCCGCACGATCGTCGTCACGCTCAACGGAGAGTGAAGCTCAGACCACCCGGTTGACGCGCTCGCCGGCGATGAAGGCGGCGAGGTTGCGCGTCACGGCCTGTTCGAGGCGACGGCGCGCTTCGATCGTGCCCCAACCGATGTGGGGCGTCACGATCACGCGCGACGCCCACGGCGCGCGCGGGTTCAGCAGCGGGTGATCGGCGGGCGGCGGCTCTTGCGACAGGACGTCGAGGCCGACGCCGCCGAGGCGGCCCGCGTCGAGCGCGGCGCGCAGGTCGGTTTCGTTGATGAGCGGTCCGCGGCCCGTGTTGACGAGAATGGCCTTCGGCTTCATGGCGCCGAGGAAGGTGGCGTCGACCATGCCGCGCGTGTGCGGCGTGAGCGGGCAGTGCAGCGTGACGACGTCGGCCTCGGCGAGCGCCTCCGTGAGGCGCGCGCGCGCGACGCCGGGGCGCGTGGGCGCGCCGGGCACGGCCGCGCGCAGCACGTGCATGCCGAAGGCCTCGGCGATGCGCGCGACGGCGCCGCCGATGCTCCCCGTGCCGACGACGGCCATGGTCTTGCCCGCGAGCTCGACGAGCGGCTGCTCGAAGAAACAAAAATCAGGCGACGCAGCCCAGCGCCCCGCTTTGACGGCCGCGCTGTGCGCGGCGACGTCGTGCGTGAGCCGCAGGATGAGCGCGAACACGAGCTGCGCGACGGCGTCCGTCGCGTAGCCGGGGACGTTCGTCACGGCGACGTCGTGCGCGCGCGCGGCCTCGACGTCGACGATGTTCGTGCCCGTCGCGAGCACGCCCACGTAGCGCAGCTCGGGCAGCATGTCGAACAGCTCGCGCCGGATCTCGACCTTGTTCGTGAGCACCGCCGCCGCGCCGCGCGCCCGCTCGACGAGCTGGTCCTCGTCGGTGCGCGGGTAGACGGAGAGCTCGCCGAGCGCGCGCAGCCCCTCCCACGTGTACGTGGGGTCGCCCTGGTCGGCGGCGAAGCTGTCGAGGATGACGATGCGCACTGTTAGTTCTTCGGGCCGTCGTCGGTTTGCGCGCTGTTCTTGAGCGCCTCGGCCTGGAAGTGCGCGCGCAGGCTCTGGATGATGTCCTCGATGTCGCCGTCGATGATGCCGGGCAGGTTGTGCTTCGTGAGCCCGATGCGGTGATCGGTGACGCGGTCCTGCAGGAAGTTGTAGGTGCGGATCTTCTCGGAGCGATCTCCCGAGCCGATCTGGCTGCGGCGCGCCTCGCGCTCGGCCGTGTCTTTTTTGTCCTGCTCGATGTCGAACAGCCTCGTGCGCAAGAGCCTCATGGCCGTCGCGCGGTTCTTGTGCTGCGACTTCTCCTGCTGGCAGTGCACGGCCAGCCCCGACGGGATGTGCGTGATGCGCACGGCGGAGTCCGTCGTGTTGACCGACTGGCCGCCGGGGCCGCCCGACCGCATGACGTCGATGCGGAGATCCTTCGGGTCGATGTGGATCTCGACGTCCTCGACCTCGGGCATGACGGCGACGGTCGCCGTCGACGTGTGGATGCGCCCCTGCGCCTCGGTCGCGGGCACGCGCTGCACGCGGTGCACGCCCGACTCGTACTTCAGGTACGAGTAGGCGTCCTTGCCGTTGATGCCGACGACGATCTCGCGCAGTCCGCCCGCCGACGCCGCCGAGCTCGACATGAGCTCGACCTGCCACTTGCGGCGCTCGGCGAAGCGCGAGTACATGCGGAACAGATCGGACGCGAACAGCGCCGCCTCCTCGCCGCCCGTGCCCGCGCGGATCTCGAGGAGGATGTTCTTCTCGTCGTTCGGATCCTTCGGCATGAGCAGCACCTTCATCTGCTGCTCGAGCGTCTCCTGCTGGATCAGCAGCTCGCTCTCTTCTTGATGCGCCATCTCGCGCATCTCGGGATCCTTCTGCAGCTCGCGCGCCTCATCGGCGCGGCGCACGACATCGCGGTGCTCGCGCAGCGCCTCGATGAGCAGGCGCAGATCAGCGTGCTCCTTCGAGAGGCGCTGCATCTGGCCGCGATCGGCCAGGACGGTCGGATCTCCGAGCATGGCCGAGAGCTCGTCGTAACGAGCCTCGACGGCGGAGAGCTTCCTCAGCAGTAGTTCGTCGAGCAAGACGAGCTCGCCAGGCGAGCCGCGGCCAGCGAGTTACTCGCCAGCGGGCGCGGCCGGCTTGGTGGTGCCGTACTTCTTGTTGAAGCGCTCGATGCGGCCCGCGGCGTCGACGAACTTCTGCTTGCCCGTGTAGAACGGGTGGCAGCTCGAGCAAATTTCGACGCTGAACGACGGCCTCGTCGAGTAGGTCTCCACCTTGTTCCCGCACGCGCAGGAGATGGTGACCGCCTTGTAGACCGGGTGAATTCCCTTTTTGGACATGTTCATCAACCCTTCGGAAGCCGCTCTTTATAGGGGACGAACGGCGATCGTGCAAGTGCCTACGCGCCGAACGCCGTTCAGCCGTTCATCGAGTCCAAGAACTCCTGATTGTTCGCGGTCTTACCGACGCGCTCCCGCAGGAGCTCCATGGCGTCGAGGGCGGGCAGGGGGTGCAGGAGCTGGCGCAGGATCCACACGCGGTTGAGCGTCGCCTCGGGCAGCAGCAGCTCCTCCTTGCGCGTCCCCGAGCGGTTGACGTCGAGGCAAGGGAACAGGCGCTTCTCCATGAGCCTGCGGTCGAGGTGGATCTCGGCGTTCCCCGTGCCCTTGAACTCCTCGAAGATGACGTCGTCCATGCGCGAGCCCGTGTCGACGAGCGCCGTCGCGATGATCGTGAGCGAGCCGCCTTCTTCTATGTTGCGCGCGGCGCCGAAGAAGCGCTTCGGCTTGTGCAGCGCGTTCGCGTCGAGGCCGCCCGACAGCACCTTGCCCGACGCGGGCGCGACGGCGTTGTAGGCGCGCGCGAGGCGCGTGATCGAGTCGAGCAGGATGACGACGTCGCGGCCGTGCTCGACGAGCCGCTTGGCCTTGTCGAGTACCATCTCGGCGACCTGGACGTGGCGCGCCGCGGGCTCGTCGAAGGTCGAGCTCACGACCTCGCCCTTCACCGAGCGGATCATGTCGGTGACCTCTTCGGGGCGCTCGTCGATGAGCAGGACCTGGAGCACGACCTCGGGGTGGTTCGCGGCGATGGCGTGCGCGAGGTCTTGCAGCAGCACGGTCTTGCCCGCGCGCGGCGGCGACACGATGAGGCAGCGCTGGCCCTTGCCGATGGGGCACACGAGATCGACGAGGCGCGTGGACAGGTTCTTGGGATCGTGCTCGAGCACGAGGCGCTGGTTGGGGAACAGCGGCGTCAGATCGTCGAAGGCGACCTGGCTGCTGCGCGCGTCGGGCGACTCGAAGTTCACGGCGTCGACCTTGAGCAGCGCGAAGTAGCGCTCGGACTCCTTGGGCGGGCGGATCGCGCCCGAGACGGTGTCGCCCGTGCGCAGATCGAAGCGGCGGATCTGCGAGGGCGAGACGTAGATGTCGTCGGGGCCGGGCAGATAGTTCGCGTCGGGCGAGCGCAGGAAGCCGAAGCCGTCGGGCAGCGTCTCGAGGACGCCTTGTCCGATGACCTCGCCGTGGCTCGCGTGCGCGTGGACGAGGCCGAGCACGAGATCCTGCCGCCGCATGCCGCCCGCGTTGTCGAGGTGCGCCTCGACGGCGAGCTCGTGCAGCTCCTTGATGGACTTTCGTTGGAGGTCGGCGAGGTTCATGGGAGGGGCGCCCGGCGTCGGCGCCGTTGGTGAGACACCGTGACCGGTAGAGCGGCGAGGCGGACGGGGAGGGGCAGACGAGCGGGGAGGATCAGCGTATCGGCCGATTCCAGCAGGAATCAAGCGGCCCGCCGGCCGAAAGTGGGGGGCCCTTCCTTAATAGGAGGCGAGACGGGGCCGTGGGGTATAGTCCCCGCGAAAACATGACGGATTTGCACGCCGATACCCAGACCAAGCACGTGTTCAACCGACGATTGCCCCTCTACGTCTACCTAGAGCCCTTGCTCGCGGGTCGACGCGTGCTCGAGCTCGGGTCGGGCGCGGGCGCGGGCGCGGCGCACCTGGCCGCCCACGGCGCCGCCACCGTGCTGGGCGTCGAGACGGACGCGGCGCTCGTCGAGAAGGCGCGCGCGCGCCACGCGGCGCCCAACCTCTCGTTCCGCGCCGTCACGAACCTGCTCGACGTCATCCGCGTAGGGCCCTTCGACGTCGTCGTCGTCCCCGAGGCGGAGACGCTGCTGCGCCGGCCCGAGGCCATCCCGGCGCTCGGTCGGCTGCTGGCCGAGGGCGGACGGCTCATCCTCGCGGCCTCGAGCGCCGATCGCGGCGTGAACGCGGCGGGCGTCGGCTACTACGAGCTGGCCGACGCGCTCGTGCCGCACTTCGCCGCCGTGCAGATGTTCGGCATCACGCCGTTCGCGGGCTTCGGCGTCGTCGAGTTCGAGGTCGACGGCGACGGCCTGCGCGTCGACTCGCGCCTCGTCGAGGGCGGCGCGGAGCCGGCGTCGGCGTACGTGGCCGTCGCGGGGCGCGAGCGCGCCGCGGAGCTCGGCTACGCGCTCGTGCAGGTGCCGTTCGCGCCCCTCGAGGCCAAGCTCACGGCGCTGGCCGAGGGCGAGGACCGCGGCGCGGCGCGCGTCGAATTCAAAGAAGACAAGACGGACGTTCGTACGGACGCGCGCGTCGACGCGGCCGAGCGACGGCTCGACGAGGTCGAGCGCCGCGGCCGCGTGCGCGTCGACGAGCTCGAGGCGCGCGCGGGCGAGCTGCGCCGCAAGCTCGAGGACGCGAGCGTGCAGTCGGAGTCGGCGGTGCGCATCGCGCGCGCGCAGGGCGAGGAGATGGAGGAGCTGCGCGGGCGCTTGCGTCGCGCGGCCGAGGATCGCGCGGCGCTCGACGGCGAGCTCGCGAAGCTGCGGCGCGCGCTCGCTGACGCCGACGAGTCGGTGATGACTCTCACGCGTCGCACGGCCGAGGAGATGTCGGCCGTCGCGCAGCGGCTCGCCGAGAGCCTGCGCGCGCCGGCGCCCGCGCCGCGCGAGGACACGACGCGGCTGCGCCAGGAGATCTCCGAGGCCGAGGGTCGCGCGAGCGCCGCCGAGCAGCGCCTCGAGGAGGTCGCCGCCGTGGGGCGCGAGCGCCAGGCAGCGCTCGACGACGTGCTCGAGCGGCTCAAGCAGGCCGAGGAGTCCACGGCGCGCGAGCGCCGCGAGATCGAGAAGCTGCGCGCGCAGGTGCGCGAGGCCGGCGGCCAGGCGCGCACGCTCGACGAGCGCGAGTCGACGATCGTGCGGCGCGACGAGCGCATCGCGAAGCTCGAGGGCGAGAAGCAGGAGCTGGTCTGGCGGCTCGCCGAGTTCGAGGAGAAGCTGCGCCAGACGATCGGGCGCGCCGTGATCTCCGACAGCACGGGGCGCGTGCAGGCTGACGAGCTCGAGTCGGCGCGCGGCGCGCGGGCGCGGGCCCTCGAGGAGTTCCACAAGGCGGCGGGCGCCCACGTGGACGAGGTCACGGCGCTCCGCGCGTCGGTGGCCGAGCAGTCGGCGCTCGTCTCCGAGCTCGAGGACGCCGTGCGCTCGGCCGACGGCGCGGCCGCGGCCGCGACGGCCGACGCGGCGACGTTGCGCAAAAACGCGAAGGCGCTCGAGGAGGCGGATCGCACGCGCCGCACGCGCCTCGCGGAGCTCGAGGGCAAGCTGCTGCGCCTCGAGCACGAGAAGAAGCAGGCCACGTCCGCGCCGGCGCCGGCGCAGACGCTCGACATGTCGTCGCTCGAGCGCCGCGCCGAGGACCTGACGCGCGAGCGCGATCAGGCCGCGAACGCGCGCGATCAATCGGCGCACGAGCGTGACGCGATCGCGCGCGAGCGCGACGAGCTGCGCCAGAACCTGGCGCGGCTCATGGGCGCCGCCGCGCAGACGACCGAGGCGCTCGCCAAGGCGACGGACGAGCTGGGCGCGAGCCGCGCGCGCGCGACGTCGCTCGACGCCGAGGTGACGCGGCTGCGCGCGGCGAAGCCCGCGGCCGCCAACGGCCACGACGGCGCCGCCTCCGCGACGGCGCGTGAGCTCGCCGCCATCGAGGCCGGGCTGCGCGACGAGCTGGCGTCGATCTCGAAGATCGAGCGCGCGCTCGCCGACGAGCTCGCGAACGCGAACGTGCCCGCCGTCCGTTCGAGCGAGGACCAGGGCGCTGAGGCGATCCTGCTGCACACGACGCTCGCGAACTACCGACGCCACGCCTCGCGCCTGCGCGACGAGCTCGAGGGCGTGCGGCGCCGCCTCGACTCGCTGTCGCCCTCCGAGATCTCGGGCTACCTCGAGGAGCTCGGCGAGGATCTCGCGGAGATGGAAGAGTGACCGGCGCGTTCGTGCGCGTCGCAATCGTCGGGCTCGGCGCCATCGGTCGCGAGGTGCTGAAGGCCGTGCAGAGCAAGCCGGGGCTCTCGCTCGTCGCCGTCGCCGATCCCGCGCTCGTCGGCCAGGACGCGGGCGAGGTCGCCGGCGTGGGCGCGTGCGGCGTGAAGATCGTCGCGAGCGCCGAGGAGGCCTTCGCGGGTGAGGTCGACGTCGCGCTCGTGCTGACGGCGTCGGGCGTCGCCGAGCTCATGCCGATCGTCGAGGCGGCGTCGCTCCGCGGCGTCGACGTGATCTCGACCTGCGAGGATCTCTCGTACGCCGATCTCGCGACGCCAGAGCTCGCGCGCAAGCTGGACGCGCGCGCGCGCGCCGGCGGCATCACGGTGCTCGGCACGGGCATCAACCCGGGGTTCGTCATGGATCGCCTGCCGCTCACGCTCGCGGCGGCGTGCGTGCGTGTCGACTCCGTGCGCGTCGAGCGCGTCGTCGACGCGGCGAAGCGGCGCGGGCCGCTGCGCGCCAAGGTGGGCGCCGATCTGACGCCGGCGGAGTTCGAGGAGGGCGTCGCGGCGCGCCGGCTCGGCCACCGCGGCCTGCCCGAGTCGTGCGCGCTCGTCGGGCTCGGCCTCGGCGTGTCGTTCGACGAGGTCCGCAACACGATCGAGCCCGTCGTCACGAGCGACGCGAGTCCGCGCGCCGGCATCGCGCCCGGCCGCGTCGCGGGCCTGCGTCAGTCGGCCGTCGGCCTCAAAGGCGGTCGCGAGCTCGTGCGCCTCGATCTCGAGATGTCGGTCGCGGCGCCCGATCCGCACGATCGCGTGATCATCGCGGGCGATCCGCCGCTCGACGTGCTGGTCCAGGGCGGCACGCACGGTGATCGCGGCACCGTCGGCACGACTGTAAGCGCGATTCCCGCGGTCGTGACCGCGTCGCCCGGCCTCAAGACCGTGCTCGATCTCCCGCTCGTCGGCTGACGTCGATCGTTTCGCGCTAGAGGCTGATCTTTAGAGGCTGATCTTGCCGAGCACGCGCGGGCCGATCGCGCCCGTGACCGACGGGACGTTGCCGGGCCGGCCGAACAGCGTCTCGTTCGCGAGCACGGCGAAGGCGATCGCTTCTTTGGCCTCGGGGTCGACGCCCAGCGAGGCGCTCGTCGCGACGGGCACGGGCGCGAGCAGCTGCGCGAGGTGCGCCATGAGCGTCGGGTTGAGCGCGCCGCCGCCCGAGACGTAGACCTCGGTGGGCGGCGCCGGCAGCAGCTCACGGTAGCTGCGCGCGATGGCCTCGGCCACAAAGCGCGTCAGCGTCGCGAGCAGATCGTCGAGGCGCGCGCCGTATCGCGACAGCAGCGGATACACGAAGTCTTTGCCGAAGGTCTCGCGGCCGGTCGACTTCGGCAGCGGCTTCGCGAGATATGGATGCGCGTGCAGCTCGGCGAGGAGCGCGGCGTCGATCGCGCCCTTCGCCGCGCGTCGGCCGCCGGCGTCGAACGCGTCGGCGCCGTTCGAGGCGGCGCGCGCGACGGCGTCGAGCGGCATGTTGCCGGGCGCGTTGTCGAAGGCGACGAGGTCATCGAGCGTCGCGCCCACGAGCGTGACGTTCGCGATGCCGCCGATGTTCTGCAGCGCGCGCCGCGCGCCCGACTTGCGGAACAGCAAGTGGTCGACGAGCGGCACGAGCGGCGCGCCCTCGCCGCCGGCCGCGACGTCGCGCACGCGGAAGTCGGAGACGACCGGCTTGCCGGTGCGCTCGGCGATCACCGCCGCCTCGCCGATCTGCAGCGTCGCGCCCAGCTTGCCCGCCGAGCGCGGGTGGTGCACGGCCGTCTGCCCGTGCGAGCCGATGAGATCGACGTCTTCGATGCGCACGCCCGCGGCGACGGCCACCTCGAGCGCGGCCTCGGCGAAGGCCTCGCCCAGCAGCACGTCGAGGTCGACGAGCTCGCTCGCGTCGGCCTGCGCGAGGCGGAAGATGCGCTCGCGCAGCGCGCGCGGGAACGGCGTCGTCACGAAGGTGCTCGACAGAAGGTGCGTCGCCTCGCCCGCGCCCTCGAGCTCGCAGAGCGCGGCGTCCGTGCCGTCGGCGCTCGTGCCCGACAGCAGGCCGATGATGCGGCGCCGCGGCCGCGCGCGGAGGTCGTGCAGCCGCTGCAGCGGATCGGGAGACATCACTCCTCGTCCTCGTCGCCTTCGTCGTGAAGCACGAGCGAGACGGGCACGTCGCCCACGATCTCGCGCAGCTTGCCCTTGTGCGTGACGAGCAGCTCGCGCGCGCGCGCCGCAGTGACGCGCGCGTGGTGCATGACGAGCGCGACCTTGGCGCGGCCGCCCGCCTTCTCGATGAGCTTGCGCGCCGCGGGCGCGGGAAGGCCGGTCAGCGCGCGCACGATGCGCACGGCGCGCGCCCACAGTTTGGCGTTCGTGGGGCGCACGTCGACCATGAGGCCCGCGTAGGTCTTGCCGAGCAGCACGAACGCCGTCGTCGAGATCGCGTTCAACACCATCTTCGTCGCCGTGCCCGCCTTGAGGCGCGTCGAGCCCGCGATGACCTCGGGCCCCGTGTCGAGCGCGATGACGACGTCCGCGAGGTCGGTGCCGCCTTCGCGCTCGGGCACGCGGCCGCACGTCACGAAGATCGTGGCGGCGCGGCGGAAGCGCGCGTACTCGAGCGCCGCGAGCACGAAGGGCGTCACGCCCGAGGCGGCGATGCAGCACACGGCGTCCGTGGGGCCGACGGCGACGCGGCGCAGGCGCTGCTCGGCGTCGCGCGCGCTGTCCTCGGCGCCTTCCACGGAGCGCGTGAGCGCTGACGGGCCGCCCGCGATGATGGGCACGACGCGCGAGGGCGGGATGCCGAACGTCGGCACGCACTCGACGGCGTCGAGCGTGCCGAGGCGCCCCGAGGTGCCCGCGCCGACGTAGACGAGCCGGCCGCCCGCGGCGAGCTTGCTCGCGACGAGCTCGGCGGCGCGCCCGATGAGCGGGCCGCGCGCGGCGGCGGCCCGCGCGGCGCGCGCCTCTTCGGCGAGCATGAGCGCGACGACCTTCTCGGCGGGCAGCTCGTCGAGGTGCGCCGACTCGGGGTGCACGGCCTCCGTCGGCAAGCCCCCGAAGTCGGTTCGCGGGTCTGCCTTGGTGGACGTCGTGCGCGCGCGGGCCATGGTGGCCCATCTTACGGGCAGGGCGCGCCCGTCGACAAATCGGGCGCGCGACCCCATAGTTCGGCGCGATGAACCTCGCTCGCTTGATTGGTGGTTTCGCGCTCGCGGTCTTCGCGAGCGGCTGCGCCGCGCTCGGCATCCCCGTGCCCGCGGACGTCGCGGCCGCGCCCGTCGGGCCGCCCACGGTGACGTTCTCGGGCGCGACCCTCGCGCGCGCGCCCAGCTCGCGCGCGCTCGCGGCGCACTACTGTCCCGAGCTCGTCTCGGGCGCGTTCGGCGCCGGCGCGTTCCTCTGCCAGCAAGCCTTCGGCGCGCCGCCGGCACCGGTGGAGATGACCGTGTCGTTCGATCTGCGTTTCCACGTCGCGAATCCCAACCAGGTGCCGCTGCCGCTCGCGAGCGCGCTCGTCGCGACGACGTTGTTCCCCGCGACGAACGCCGAGCAGCTCGGCGCCGCGTGCGTCACGCTCTGCGCGGCCGGCGCGCCGTGCACGGGCGAGCCCGCGCCTGGCGCCTGCGACGCGTCTTCGCGCGACGTGCGCTCGCTGTCGGACTTCACGGGCCGCGCGCTCCCGCAGCTCTTGCTCGCTGAGGGCGTCACGCTCGCCGACGGCCGTTCGCCGACGTTCGCGCTGCCGCCCGTCGTCGCGTCGAGCGCGGCCGACGTCGTCGTGCGCTACTCGTTCGGGCCCGAGCAGCTCCTGTCGGTCATGAAGGAGATCGCGCGCCAGTCCGTCGACCAGCTGAAGGCGGGCAACGTGCCCACCTTCACGATCCCGTACCGCCTCGAGGGCACGGTGTGGTTCGACGCGGGGACAATAGGTCGCCTCGCCGTCGGCTGGGGGCCCGTGCAGGGCGCGTTCACGCTCCCGACCGACGGACTGCGCCTGCCGTAACTCGGTTGCTGTAACTACTGCAGGCCCAGCACGTCGCGCATGTCGTAGAGGCGCACGGGCTTGCCGGCGAGCCACAGCGCCGCGCGCACGGCACCGACGGCGAACGTGTCGCGCGAGCTCGCGCGGTGCGTGATCTCGAGGCGATCGCCCGTGCCCATGAAGTGCACGGTGTGATCGCCCACGACGTCGCCGCCGCGCAGGGTCTGCAGGCCGATCTGCGTCGACGGGCGCGGCCCGATCTCGCCGTGGCGCTCGTAGCGCGCGTCGGTCGCGAGGTCGCGGCCCGCCGCCTCGGCGAGCGACTCGGCGAGGCGCAGCGCCGTGCCCGAGGGCGCGTCGCGCTTCGCGCGGTGGTGCGTCTCGACGATCTCGAGATCGTACGACGGCCCCAGCGTGCGCGCGGCGTCGGCGACCAGCTTCAGCATGACGTTGACGCCGATCGAGTAGTTCGCCGCGAAGACGACGGGCACCTTCGTCGCTGCGCGATCGACGGCGGCACGCTGCTCGGCCGTGAGTCCCGTCGTGCCGATGACGAGCGACGCGCCCGCGGCGACGGCGGCGTCGCAATAGGCGACGGTCGCCGCCGGCACCGTGAAGTCGATCCACACGTCGGCGACGCCCGCCGCCGGCACGCCCGCCGTGATCGGCACGCCGAGCGCCTGCCCCGACGCGACGGAGCCCGCGTCTTGACCGAGCGCGGGGCTGCCCGCGCGCTCGGTGGCGGCAGCGAGCTGCGCCTCCGGCCCAGCCGCGACGACGGCGCGCACGAGCGAACGCCCCATGCGCCCGTCGGCTCCCAGAATCGCGATGCGCATCGTCCGCTACAGCAGCTTGAGGTCGCGCAGGATGCCGCGCAGCTTCTCGCGGTGCGGTTCGCCGAGCACGTAGAGCGGCGGACGAATCTCGTCGGCGATGCGGCCCATCATGGCGAGCGCCGCCTTCACGGGCACAGGGTTCGCCTCGACGAAGAGGCCCTCGGACAGGGGCATCGTCTTGAAGTGCAGCGCGCGCGCCTTATTCCAGTCGCCGGCCACGGCCGCGTCCCACATCGCGCTGAACTCGCGCGGCGCGACGTTGCTGACGACCGAGATCACGCCGCGCCCACCGACCGCGAAGATCGGGAACGCCGACGCGTCGTCGCCCGACAGCACGGCGAGGCGATCGCCCGTCTTCGCGAGGATCTGCGACGCACGAGTCACAGAGCCCGTCGCCTCCTTGACGGCGACGATCTCCGGCATCTCGCAGAGGCGCGCGAGCGTGTCAGGCAACAGATCGCACGCCGTGCGGCCCGGCACGTTGTAGACGACCGTCGGCATCGGCACGGCCTGCACGACCGCCTTGAAGTGGCGGTACAGATTGTCCTGGCTCGGCTTGTTGTAGTACGGCGTCACGAGCAGCAGGCCGTCGGCGCCCACCTTCTTCGCGGCCTCCGAGAGCTCGATCGTCTCGCGCGTCGAGTTCGAGCCCGTGCCGGCGATGACCGGCACGCGCTTCTTCGCGGCCTCGACGGTCACCTCGATGACGCGGATGTGCTCCTCGACCGTCAGTGTCGGAGATTCGCCCGTCGTCCCGACGGGCACGAGGCCGTCGACGCCGTTCGCGATCTGATCGTCGACGAAGCGGCGCAGCGCTTCCTCGTCGACCTTGTCGTCGCGCAGCGGCGTCACGAGCGCGGTAATCACGCCAGAGAACGTCAACATCGCGCTTCGTATATCACAAGAATCAGGCGCCAGAAGGCGCAAGGCGCGTGATCGGCACGAAACGCGCGCCGTCGAGCCACCCGGCGGCGGCGCGCAGCGAGTGGAGGCCAGGCGCGTCGACCGTCGTCGTGCCGCGCGCGGCGTCGAGCGGGATCGTGCGCGTCTCGGTCTCGATGTCGTCGCGGCCGCGGCGCACGAGCAAGAGCTGCAACGCGGGCGCGCGCGTCTCGGGCGGCAGCGCCCACGTGAACGAGAGCGCGTCGCCGCGGCGCACGAGCGTCAACGTCGCGTCCGTCGCGGACGACGTGTCGGCGCGGACCTCGACGGCGCCGCGCGCGACCCGCTCGAGCTCGGCGAGGCGCGCCGCGCGACGCGCGCGCGTCGCGGCGTCGGGCGCGCCGTCGACGAGGCGCCGATACATGCCGAGCGCCTCCGTGACGAGACCTTGCTTGACGCACAGCTCGGCCATCGTCTCGGTCTCGAACATCGTCACGACAATCTCCTGCGCGTCTCGGCGACGTCCGCCGCGATCTGCGTCATCAAGGCCTCGATCGAATCAAAGCGCCGCTCGTCACGCAGCCAGTGGAGAACCTCGAGGCGCAGCCGTCGGTCGTACAGATCGCCGTCGAAGTCGAGCAGGTGCGCCTCGACCGTCACTGGTGACGCGCCCGGCGTCGCCGCGAACGTCGGGTTGCTGCCGACGCTGAGCGCCGCGCGGTGCGACGACGCGACGCCGCCGCGCGCGTCGAGCACGCGCGCCCACGCGGCGTAGATGCCGAGGCGGGGCAGCAGCTCGGCCTCGGCCGCGACGTTCGCCGTCGGCACGCCGATGCCGCGCCCGCGCCCCGCGCCGTGGACGACGGGCCCCGTGATCTCGACGGGCCGCCCCAGCACGAGCGCCGCGCCCTCGACGCGTCCTTCGAGCACGAGCTCACGCACCTTGCTCGACGAGCACACGAGGCCGCCGTCGAGCGTCACCGGCGGCACGATCGTGACGCCGAGCCCGACGGCCGCGCCTTCGGTCCGCAGCAGCGTCGGCGTGCCGCGCCGGCCTTGCCCGAACGTGAAGTCGTACCCGACGACGACCTCGCGGGCGCCGAGGCGCGCGACGAGCACCTCGCGCACGAACGCCTCGGCCTCGATGGCGGCGAAGGCGCGCGTGAAGGGCTCGACGATCGCGACCTGCGCGCCCGCCTCGGCGAGCAGCTGGAGGCGCCGCTCGAGCGTTATGATAAGAGGCGGCGCGAGGGTTGGCGCGAACACGCGCGCGGGGTGGGGCGTGAACGTCAGCACGCCCGCCTCGGCGCCGATGGCCGCGCCGCGCGCGCGCGCGACGCGCACGAGCTCCTGGTGCCCGCGGTGCACGCCGTCGAAGTTGCCGATGGCGAGCGCGAGCGGCGCCTTCGCGCTGTCGGTTCCGAGGATCTTCATCGTCGCGTCTGCGACTGCGACTGCAACATGGCGCTCACGGCGTCGAGCAGCGCCTCGAGCTCGAAGGGCTTCTCGAGGATGTGGTCGTGATCGATGCCGAGGATCGCGCGGCGCTTGGGCGGCACGCCCGTCATGAGCGTGAGCGGCACGTCGGGGAACATCGCGCGCAGCTCGTCCGGCAGGCGCTCCGGCCCAGGCGAGCCCGCGATCATGAGATCGCTCAGCACGGCCGCCGGACGCAGGCCCTGCGCCGCGAGCGCGCGCGCCGCGCCGACGTCGCGCACGATCTCGGGCCGGTAGCCCGCCTCCTTCAACACCTGCCCGCACAGGCCGCCGATGTGGAGGTCGTCCTCGATGATCAAGATGACTTCAGCGGACAAGAACTTCGCCCTCGACTCTCATTCACGCATTGACTTCGAACGCTCGGATAGAAAGAATGCCCTCCCGAGTTGAAGACGACATTCTTCTCGGCGTCAATACAAACGGCTCGCGCGACAACGGCTTGCGCGGCCTATGCAGACGCGGATAGGGAGTTCTGACATGGCCGCGCCTGCAAAAGGGTCTGCTAAGCAGACCAAATTCATTTTCGTCACCGGTGGCGTCGTATCGTCACTCGGCAAAGGTCTCGCCTCCGCGTCGCTCGGGAGCTTGCTCGAGACCCGTGGGCTCAAGCTCACGATCCAGAAGCTCGACCCGTATCTGAACGTCGATCCGGGCACGATGAACCCCACGCAGCACGGCGAGGTGTTCGTCACCGACGACGGCGCCGAGACTGATCTCGACCTCGGCCACTACGAGCGCTTCATCTCGCAGCGCATGACGAGGCTCAACAACGCGACCTCGGGCCAGATCTACCAGACGGTCATCCAGAAGGAGCGCCGCGGCGAGTACCTGGGCGGCACCGTCCAGGTCATCCCGCACGTCACCGACGAGATCAAGGCGCGCATCCTCGCCTGCGCCAAGGGCCAGGACGTCCTCATCGTCGAGGTGGGCGGCACCGTGGGCGACATCGAGTCGCTGCCGTTCCTCGAGGCCATTCGTCAGCTGCGCCTCGAGGTCGGACACACGAACGCGATCTCCGTGCACGTCACGCTCGTGCCCTTCATCGCCGCCGCGGGCGAGCTCAAGACGAAGCCCACGCAGCACTCCGTCATGAAGCTGCGCGAGATCGGCATCCAGGCCGATATTCTGCTGTGCCGCTCTGAGAAGGCCATCGAGCCGGCGCTCAAGAAGAAGATCGCGATGTTCACGAACGTCGCCGCCGACTGCGTCTTCTCGGCCGAGGACGTGTCGAGCATCTACGAGGTCCCGATTCGTTTTCACGCCGAGGGCGTCGACGACAAGATCGGCGAGCTGCTCAACATCTGGACGCGCGCGCCCGAGCTCACGGGCTGGGAGCGCGTCGTGCACCTGCGCAAGAGCCCGACGACCGAGGTCGAGATCGGCCTCGTGGGGAAGTACGTCGACCTCGTCGAGTCGTACAAGAGCCTCAACGAGGCGCTCATCCACGGCGGCATCGGCAACGACTGCCGCGTGAACCTGAACTTCATCGACTCCGAGGAGATCGAGAAGCGCGGCGCGGCCCCTCTGCTCGCGGGCATGGACGGCATCCTCGTCGCGCCCGGCTTCGGCAGCCGCGGCATCGAGGGCAAGATCGCGGCCGTGCGCTACGCGCGCGAGCAGCGCGTTCCGTTCTTCGGGATCTGCCTCGGCATGCAGGTCGCCGTCATCGAGTTCGCGCGCGACGTCGCCGGCCTCGCGGGCGCGAACTCGACGGAGTTCGACGCCAAGGCCGCGTACCCCGTCGTCGACTTCCTGCCCGAGCAGCGCAACGTCACCGACAAGGGCGCGACGATGCGCCTCGGCGCGTATCCGTGCGT